>JBKQQQ010000270.1:0-5147 GCA_052144275.1 Streptosporangiaceae bacterium | reverse complement strand
TCATGGACATCGGCCGGATGCTCAGCTGGACCGCGGACCGGTACCCGGGCCGGCTCGCGGTCGGCGGCCCCCGGCCGCTGACCTGGCGGCAGTGGGACGCCCGCACGAACCAGCTGGCCCGGGCCCTGGCCGGCCAGGGTGTCCGGCCCGGCGACCGGGTGGCGTTCCTGCTGGCCGGCGGCGAGCCGATGGCCAGCCTGCACCTGGCGGTACAGAAGCTGGGCGCCGCCGCCGTCCCGCTGTCGATCCGGTTCGGCCCGCCCGAGCTCGCTTACTGCGTCCGCGACGCCGAACCCATCCTGGTCATCGGCGACGACACCACGTCAGCCAGCCTCGGGACCGCCCTGGCCGGCGGCCCGCTCGTCAGAGCCCGCGAAGACCTAGACGAGCTGGCCCAGCGCGAGCCCGACGGTGCGCTCACCCAGAGCCTGAGCCCAGAAGACCTCAGCGTCATCCTCTACACCTCGGGCACCACCGGCCGCCCGAAGGGCGTCCCGCGCACCCACCGGGCCGAGCACGCCGCCGCCGTCGCCCACGTCATCCAGACCCAGCACCGTCCCGGTGAGGTGACGCTCGGCGTGATGCCGCTGTTCCACACCATGGGCGTGCGCACCCTGCTGGCCAGCATCCTGGTCGCGGGCACCTGGGTCCCGCAGGCCAAGTTCGACCCGGAGGAATCGCTCGAGCTGATCAAGAGCAACAACATTTCCGCGCTCTACCTGGTGCCGACCATGTACTGGGCGTTGCTGTGGACCGGCAGCCTGCCCCAGGCCTGGACGGTCAAGCGGATCGCCTACGCGGGCGCCCCGATGACCCCGACCTTGGCCGAGAAGCTCAATGGCGCGCTCCATCCCGAGGTGTTCGTCAACCACTTCGGCTCCACCGAGATCTACACGTTCACCATCGGGCCGGACGCCAGGACGAAGCCCGGTTGCGCCGGCCGCGCGGGCCTGTTCTCCCGGGTCCGCCTGGTGGACCCGCTCGACCCCGGCACCGTGGTCCCGAGGGGAACGCAGGGTCAGGTCGCGGTGTCGATGGCCAGCCCGGAGGCGTTCGCCGGCTACCGGAACCGCCCCGATGCCGACGCCCGCGCGATCCGCGACGGCTGGTACCTCACCAGCGACCTGGCCACCGAGGACGACGACGGCGACCTGTGGGTCAACGGCCGGGTCGATGACATGATCATCTCGGGCGGGGAGAACCTCTACCCGGACGAGATCGAGGCCGCACTGGCCCGGTGCCCGGCCGTCTCCGCCGTGGTGGTGGTCGGCCTGCCGGATGACCGCTGGGGACAAGCGGTCACCGCCTTCGTGGTGCCGGCTAAGGATTTTTCCGCCGAACGATGCTTGTCTCACCTGTCCGCGTACGTGAGAGACAGCTCTGGGCTGCCGTCGCTGAAGCGGCCCAAGCGCTATGTCGCGGTGGACCGCATCCCCACCTCGGTGGTCGGCAAGATCCTGCGCCGCGAGCTCACCGAAGGCCGTTACCACCTGCTCGCCGAGGTCCGCTCATGACGGGTGACCTGGCCCGGGTCGAGGACCCCGCGCTGCTGTGCGGGCAGGGTCAGTTCCTGGACGACCTGGACCCGCTGCCCGGCACGCTGACCGCCGCGATCGTGCGCAGCCCGTTCCCGCACGCGCGGATCACCGGCTTCGACGCCAGCGCGGCGCTCGCCTCGCCCGGCGTGACCGCGGTCATCGGTCCGCCCCAGATGGCCGAACTGCGCCCGTTCCCGCTGTCGGTGCGCACGCCCATGCCCTACTTCGCCGGGGCCATCAACCGGGTCCGGTTCGTCGGCGAGCCGGTCGCCGTGGTCGTCGCCGCCGACCGCTACCTGGCCGAGGACGCCGCCGAACTCGTCGACGTGGATTACCAGGAGCTTCCCGCGGTCACGGACACCAGGGCCGCCCTGGCCGCGGACGCCCCGCGGCTGCACCCGGAGGCGGAGTCCAATGTCGCGACCGACCGCACGTTCAGCTTCGGCCCGGTCGAGGCGGCGTTCGCCGGAGCCGACCACGTGGTCGGCGGCGACTACTCCTTCCCCCGCTACTCCTCCATGCCGATGGAGTGCTACTGCGTGGTGGCGAACTGGACCGAGACGGCCGAAGGGCCCGCGGTCGAGGCCTGGGCCAACTTCCACGGCCCGTTCAGCATGATCCCGGTGCTGGCCAGCTCGCTCGGCGTCCCGGCGGCCCGGCTCCGGCTGCACGTGCCCGCGGACATCGGCGGCAGCTTCGGCATCAAGGCGGGCATCTACCCGTACGTCACGCTGATGGCGCTGGCCAGCAAGCACGTCGGGCGGCCGGTGCGGTGGACCGAGGACCGGCTGGAGCACCTGGTCGCGTCCTCGGCCGGGGCTGACCGGCTGATGCGGTTCGAGGCCGCGGTCACCGCGGACGGGACCGTCACCGCGCTGCGAGCCGACCTCGTCGACAACGTGGGCGCCTACCTGCGCCCGCCCGAGCCGTCCACGCTGTACCGGTGCTTCGGCAACATCACTGGGGCCTACCGCATCCCGGCGGTGCGCATCCGGGCCCGCGCCGTGGTCACCAACAAGACGCCGACCGGGCTGAACCGCGGGTTCGGCGGGCAGCAGCTGTATTTCGGCCTGGAGCGGCTGATGGACAAGGTCGCGGCGGTCACCGGCCTGGACCCGGCCGAGGCGCGGCGGCGGAACTTTATCCAGGAGTTCCCGTACCGGACGCCGACCGGCGGGGTCTACGACTCGGGGGACTACCGGCAGGCGTTCGACCTCGCGCTGAAGAACGCCGACTACGACGCGCTGCGCGCGGAGCAGGACGCGGCCCGGGCCCGCGGCGAGTATTTCGGCATCGGGCTGGCCGCGGTGGTCGACCCGTCAGCCACCAACATCGGCTACGTCGGGCTGGCCACCCCGGCCCCGCAGCGGGCCGCCGGGCGCGGCAAGTCCGGCTCGACCGAACTGGTCCGGATCAGCGTCGACCCCGGCGGCGTCGTGTCGGTGCTGCTCGGCACGGTCCCGCAGGGCCAGGGCCACGCCACCGTGGCCCGCCAGGTGGTCGCCGACCGGCTCGGCCTGCCGCCGGAGCAGGTCCGGCCGGTGGTCGAGATGGACACCGCGACCACCCCGTGGACGATCACCTCGGGCAGTTACTCGTCCCGGTTCGCGCCCCTGCTGACCAGCGCGCTGGCCGAGGCGGCGGACCAGATCGCGGCCACGATCCGCATCGCGGGCGCCGTCCTGCTCGAGGCCGATCCGGCTGAGCTGGAGCTCGCAGGCGGCCTCGTTCGGCACAAGAACGACTATGGGCGGTCGGTCGCGTTCCGGCACGCGGCCGGCCTGGTGCACTGGGATCCCGGCTCCCTGCCTGTGCCCCTGAGTCTGTACGCCGCCGCCGCGTTCACGCCGCCGCAGGCGGTGGCGGCGGCCGCGGACGACACGATCAACTCCAGCCTGTGCTACGGGTTCGTCGCCGACGTGGCCGCCGTCCGGATCGACCCGCAGACGCTGCAGGTGCGGATCGAGAAGCTGGCCACGGTGCACGACGCCGGCACCGTGCTGAACCAGGCCCTGCTCGACGGCCAGGTGCACGGGGCCATCGCGCACGCCCTGGGCGGCGCCTGCTACGAGGAAATGGTCTATTCCGACGACGGTCAGCCCGCCAGCGGAACGTTCCTGGACTACCTCTGCCCGACCTCGGCGGAGGCGACGTTCCCGCTGTCCAGCGACCACATCCAGACCCCGTCGCCGTATACCCGGCTGGGCGCCAAGGGGTGCGGCGAGGGCAGCAGCATGTCCGTGCCGGCGGCGCTGGCCAACGCGGTCGCCGACGCACTCGCCCCGCACGGCATCGACCTGACCAGCTTGCCCGTACACGGCAACGTGCTGCACGCACTGATGGAGGGGGAACCCTGATGGCCCTGACCGGCGGCGAGGTCCAGCTCAAGACCGAAGGAGCCGTGGCGACCCTCACCCTGTCCAACGGCCCCTACACGGTGATCACCTGGGAGATGCGCCAGCGGATGGCCGAGCGGTTCGCCGAGATCGACGCGGACCGCGGGATCCGGGTGGTGGTGATCGCCTCCGCCGGGAAGCACTTCTCCTCTGGCGGTGACATCGCGGGCTTCATGGAGGTCGACCCGGTCGACTTCACCGACCTGGGCCACAACGTCACCGCCGCCGCGCGCAGCCCGAAACCGGTGATCGCCGCCATCGACGGATACTGCTTCGGGGTGGGCCTGGAGATCGCGCTGTCCTGCGACATCAGGCTGGCCACCGCGCGCAGCGAGTTCGCGCTGCCCGAGGTGAAGCTGGGCATGATCCCGGGCAGCGGCGGGACGCAGCGGCTGGCCCGGCTGATCGGCCTGTCCCGGGCCAAGTACCACGTCATGACGGGCTCCCGCATCAGCGCCGCGCAGGCAGAGGACTGGGGCCTGGTCGCCGGGGTCTGCGCCGACGCCGCGGCACTCGATGAGTCGGTGACCGCCCTGACCGGCATGCTGCTCGGCTACTCGCCGCTGTCGCTGCGCACCGCCAAGGAGGTCCTGGACCGAGGCATCGACGGCCCGCTGTACACCGGCATCGAGCTGGAACGGAAGGCCTACGCCATGCTCCGCTCCAGCGCCGACTTCGCCGAGGGCGTCGCCGCCTTCACCGAAAAGCGCAAGCCCGACTTCCAGGGCCGGTAGCCCTCATGAAGGCCGCCCCCTTCGACTACGTGCGCCCGGCCGCCGTTGACGACGCGGTGGCCGCCCTGGCTGGCGCCGATGAGGAGGGCAAGGTCCTGGCCGGCGGCCAGTCCCTAGTCCCCGTCCTAGCCATGCGCCTAGGCCGCCCCGCGGTGCTCGTGGATATCAACGCCGTGGCCGGCCTCGACGAGCTGTCCCTAACCGACGACACCCTCCAGGTAGGCGCGACGGTACGGCAACGCCGCATCGAGCAAGACCCCCTCACCGCCGCCGTCCCGCTGCTAGGCCTGGCCCTGCCCTGGATCGGTCACCGCGAACTCCGCACCCGCGGCACCGTCTGCGGCAGCCTGGCTCACGCCGACCCCGCCGCCGAACTCCCCGCCGTAGCCGCCTGCCTGAATGCCACCCTGGACATCGCCGGCCCGTCCGGCTGCCGCACCGTCAGCGCCCGCGACTTCTTCACCGCCCCCCTGACCACC
>JBKQQQ010000269.1:0-11646 GCA_052144275.1 Streptosporangiaceae bacterium | reverse complement strand
CTGGCGTTCGTGACCCAGTCCGGCGGGCTCGGGCTGGCCGCACTCGCCCTGCTCAACGGCCCGTCGCTGGGCATCAGCGGGTTCGTGTCGGTCGGCAACACCGTGGACCTGACGCCCAACGACCTGTTCCTGTACTGGGACGAGGATCCCGGCGCCCACGTCGTGCTGGCCTACCTGGAGTCGGTGCCCGACCCCCGCCGGTTCGCCCGGATCGCCCGGCGGATCTCCCGGCACCAGCCCGTCGTGGCGGTGAAGGCCGGCCGTACCGGTGCCGGGCGGCGGGCGGCGTCCTCGCACACCGCGGCGCTGGCGGCCGGGGAAACCGCGGTGGAGGCCCTGTTCCACCAGGCGGGGGTGATCCGGGCCGGCACGCTGGAGGAGATGTTCGACGTCGCGGCCGTGCTGTCCGCCCAGCCGGTGCCCGCCGGACGGCGGGTGGCGGTGCTGACCAACGGCGGCGGCCCGGGCATCCTGGTCGCCGACGCGTGCGAGGCGGCCGGGCTGCTGGTGCCCGAACTGTCCGATGACACCCAGCCCGCGCTGCGCGCCGGCCTGCCGCCGCAGGCCTCCGTCAGGAACCCGGTGGACACCGTGGCCAGCGCCACCGCGGAGCAGTACGGGCAGGCGCTGCGGCTGCTCGGCGCCGCCGAGGAGATCGACGCGATCATCGCGGTGTACATCCCGGCGTTCGTCCCGGCCGAGGACGTCGCCCGCGAGATCACCGCCGCCGCGGCCGCCCTGCCCGCCACGCCCGTCCTCGCGGTCTTCCTGATATCCGGGCCCGCGCCCGCCAGCCTGTCCGAGGCCGGCATTCCGGTCTTCACCTACCCTGAGGAAGCCGCCGCCGCGCTGGGGCGGATCGCCCGGTGGGCGGAATGGCGGGCCCGGCCCGCGGGCCACGTCGTGACCCCCCCGGGCATCGACCCGGGCGCCGGCCGGGCAGTGGTGGGCGAGGTCCTGGCCGGCCAGCCCGGCGGAGGATGGGCCAGCGCCGAGGCCGCCGCGCAGCTGCTGGCCGCCTACGGCATCCCCGCCGCCCGGTCCCGCGTGGCCCGCACCCCGGCCCAGGCCGCGGCCGCCCAGGCCGAGCTGGGCGGGCCGGTCGCGGTCAAGATCGCCGCGGCGATCCACAAGAGCGACGTCGGCGGCGTCGCCCTCGGCATCACCACGCCGCAGGCGGCCGCCGACGCGGTGACCGCGATCTGGGCCAGGCTATCCGAAGCCGGCCTGGGCGGGCAGGCCGCGGAATTCCTCGTCCAGGAGCAGATCCGCGACGGCGTGGAAATGATCGTCGGGGTGACCCACGACCCCGCGTTCGGCCCGCTGGTGCTGGCCGGCCTGGGCGGCACCGCGGTGGAGGTCCTAGGCGACGTGGCGGTGCGCATCACGCCCCTGTCCGACACCGACGTCGATGAGATGCTCCGCTCGCTGCGCTCCTACCGGCTGCTCACCGGGTACCGGCAGTCCCCGCCGCTGGACGTGGCGGCCTTCGCCGAGCTGCTGCACCGGGTCAGCGTCATGGTCGAGGACATCCCCGAGATCGCCGAGCTCGACCTCAACCCGGTGTTCGTCCGGCAGCACGGCGCCGTCGTCGCCGATGTCCGCGTCCGCCTCACCGGGTGACGGCATGACGGCTCGCAGGCATTCCCGGCAGCCAGGCGAAGGGCCCATCGACGCCGGGAAGTCCACGTCGGTCGCGCAGAAGGCCGCCGCGATCGACGCCGAGCAGGCGCACCCGCCGACCTGGAAGACCATCGTCAAGCGGACCCTGGCCGTCGCGGTGGCCGGCGCGGCCATCTACCTGGTCCTGCCCAAGCTCCTCGCCGTGCTGCGTGAATGGCCGCGCCTGTCGACGCTGAACCCGGTCTGGTTCACCGTCGCGCTGGCGGCCGAGATAGTCGCTTTCATCTTTAACTTCGCCTTGCAGCGGCTGGCGCTGCGCACCCGGGGCTGGTTCGCCGTGGTCACCGCCGGGCTGGCCGGCAACGCGGTCACCAACAGCCTGCCCGGCGGCGACGCGGCCGGCGCCGCCGTCCAGTTCCGTATGCTCGCCACCGCCGGGTTCGACACCGACACCGCCGTCGGCGGCCTGACCACGTTCTCGCTGCTCGGGGTCGGCGGCCTGCTGGCGCTGCCCGTCTTCGTGCTGCCCGCCATCCTGGCCGGCGTGCCGGTCAGCCGCGGGCTGGTCCATACCGCCCTGCTCGGTCTCGCCGGGTTCGTCCTGTACGCGATCTGCGGCGTGATCCTCCTGCGCACCGAACGGCCGCTGGCCGCCCTCGGCCGCGCCGCACAGCGCCTGTACAACTGGGTCACCCGCGGCCACCGGCCGCCGCTGACCGGCCTGGACACCCGGCTGCTGGCCGAACGCGACACGATCAGGACGGTGCTGGGGGAGAAATGGTGGCAGGCGGTCCTGCTGACCGCCGGCCGTCTCGGCTTCGACTACGGCTGCCTGCTGGCCGCCCTGCGCGCCACCGGAGCCGAGCCGCAGCCCTCCCTAGTGCTGCTGGCCTATTCCGCCGCCGGCATCATCGGGCTGTTCCCGCTCACCCCGGGCGGGCTGGGCATCGTGGAAGCCAGCCTCAGCGGCCTGCTGATCCTGGCCGGCACCCGCCCCGCCTACGCCTTCCTGGCCACCCTCGCCTACCGGGTCGCCTCCTACTGGCTCCCCCTGCTGGCCGGGCTGCCGGCCTACCTGCTCTTCCGCCACCGCTACGGACGCCCAGCCCCCCAGCGCGCCACGCCGGCCGCGGACACCCAGCCGTGACCGGGCAGCCGGTCAGCGATGACCCCGGACGCGACTGCCGCATGCGGACCGTAACACCACGTTCCGTCCGGGATAATTGAGATTCTTTTCTTCCGAACGAGCGGTGGTACTACTGCCCCGGGACGTTCACGCCGACCGGGTCGGCGCCACGACCACGGCGATCACGAGAACATCTGCGCACAAGCGCTGGGACCACGGCCGGGTTCTTCGCGCTCTTCGCCTACCTGGGACGTCATCTTTCCTCCAGGCGTGCCGGCGAGTAGGGCGAACGTCCCGGGCGGGGCTGCAGCCGGATGGGAGGATCAGGACCATAAGCCCTCCACCCCGCGGGCTGTCTCAACGGCTGGCCGGCCGCTCCGGCACAAGGCCCGAATCGGTCAAGAGCTCACCGATCTCGGTCTCGTCCAGCTTGGCGATGAGCCATTTGCGCAGCGCAGCGGGCCCGGGCAGGTGAAACTCCGCGCCGTCGCGCAGCCTGCTCGTGGCGGCCAGCAGCGTGCGGATGTCGTAGGTGGAGTTGAAGACCTCGGGCACGCCGCGCTCGATGCCCAGCAGTTGGTAGACGGCCTCCATCGGGGTGCGCACGGAGTACTCGGTGGTGAAGATGCAGTCGCGGGTGGTCTCGGCGAACTGGCCGATGAAGGCGAAGTTGACCGATCCGGCCGGGACGACGTCGGGGCGGTCGCCGGCCTTGCGAGGCATGAAGAACGAGGTGACGTACGGCATCATGACCGGCACGCACTTCGCTCCGGTCGCGGCGAGCTCGCCGATCTCCCCGAGCGGGACGCCGAGGTGGTAGAGCCATTCCTGGGTGACCTCCTCGCCCGCACAGTCCTGCATCGGCTTGCTGACGTAGTCGCCGGGCTTGTCGACGAAAAGGGAGTAGAGCCAGACGACGATCTGGTCCGGAGGCTGCTGCTTGAAGTGCGGTTGCCGGTTGACCGTCCAGCTCATCAGCCAGCGGGAGTCCTTGACGGTGACGATGCCGCCGGTGACGACCTTGCCGTTGAACGGGTCGCGCTTGCAGATGTTCTGGATGTACCGCGGAATCCTCGGGTCGAGGGTCGTGATGGTCGCCGACTCCCACTTGGTCTGCGGGATGTGCGCGCCGAAAACGTCCGGGTGCCCGAAGGACGGGTCCTTGGCCGCGATATGCCGCCAGAGATCCCATGCCGGGGCCGGCCCCTCGTTCAGCTTGGCAGGAGTGTGATGGTCACCGTTGTCGGAGTTTTCCGTGAGCGACCCGATCGTGATGAAGACCAGGTCGTCGCGGCCGAGGTCCACGCCGCCTTCGGTTCCGCCGCGTACCCAGCGGATGCGGGTGGCTTGCTTCCGCTCCGGGGTGATGTCGAAGTCGACATCGGTGACCTCGGTGCTGAAGTGGAACACCACGCCCTGGTCCAGCAGCCACCTGTACAGGGGCAGGACCAGCGATTCGTACTGGTTGTACTTCGTGAACTTCAGCGTCGAGAAGTCAGGCAGGCCGCCGACGTGGTGAATGAAGCGGTGCAGGTACAGCTTCATCTCCAGCGCGCTGTGCCACTCCTCGAAGGCGAACATGGTGCGCCAGTAAAGCCAGAAGTTGCTCGCGAAGAACTCGTCGCCGAACACCTCGTCGATGCGCTTGTCCTCTATCTCCTCACGGGTGGCGAGGAAGATCTTCATGATCTCCTTCTGCGCCTTCGCGCTGAGGCTGAACATGCCGTCGGTATGCGCGTCCCGGCCACGGTTCGCGGTGGCGCGCTGCAGCGAGTAGTTCGGGTCGTCCTTGTTCAGCCAGTAGAACTCGTCCAGCACGCTCGCGCCCTGGATCTCGATCGACGGGATGGACCGGAACAGGTCCCACAGGCACTCGAAGTGATTCTCCATCTCCCGGCCGCCGCGGACCACGAAGCCCTTCTCCGGCTCCTTGATGCCATCCAGCGCCCCGCCGGGCAGCGTGAGCCGCTCAAGGACCGTGATCTTCGCACCTGGCATCTGGCCGTCGCGGATCAAGAACGCGGCCCCAGCCAGCGACGCCAGTCCCGCGCCCACAAACCATGCCGTCTTGTTCTCCACACCCTCGGGCTTCCGCGGCCGCGCGAACGACTCGTAATTGCCGCTGCTGTAATACATGGTCGTTCCCGTCTGCTCTGCTCATGTCCCGACTGTGCGGACCGGGCGCGTCAGGTACGAGGGTCTTTGGTCCCTTGACCCCTCACGGCTGAGTGCCGGGTAGATGTCACGGCCACCAGGCAGAAACCGCTGCCGGTGGAAAACGGCGCGGTTCATCCGCAATCCCCGAGAGCCGGCCGAGGCCGAGGTGGCGGATCGGGAGGCCGACAGCCCAGCGGAGAAACCACCGTCCGTTCTGGTTAAGAAGTCGTTATTCACCGAACGGGACGGTGGTGCGAGCGCAGCGGCCCCGCAGACCGCCCGACGCCGAGAACCTCCTGGTAGACCCCTTGTCCAGGCTGCGCCTCCAGATCACGTAGGTCATGATGCCGAGGACGATCGGCGGGAAGTAGGTCGTGGCCCGCCACACCGGCCAGCCGGCCGGTCCTGCTTGTTGTCCGGCATGCCCTCCACCCGTCAGGGCGGGGTCGACGTCGCCTGGTCCCGGCGCGAGCGCCCGCGCCTCCCGACGGTCCCGCAGACTTCTGGACCACCCGGGCCGCGCTGAAGCACCTGCCCGAGGTTATCTCCAGCCCCGCCAGAAGTGTCCGTGACGTGCACCACGGGGCTTGGGAGGCCGGGCGGTGCGCCCGCAACTAGGACACGTTCCACACGTAGCCGCCGTTCGCGAGGTCTTCATCGTAGAGCTCACAGCCGCCGTAGTAATCTGTGCGGCTGACGCCTAGCTGAAGGTTCGGCCCGCGGATGTGCAGATCAGGTCAATCTGGCATGCTCGTGCGGTAACAGCCGGAAGGGCGCAGCAGGCCATGCATATCCAATGATCGGATCTCGCAGCTAGGCGTTTCCTGGCGCTTCGTGCGGGGTGTGCCCTTATCCCGGGACCGGCGAACGATCCGCGAACTACGAGAGGAGAGCGTCGTCGTCTATGCCGAGCGCGTGGAGCTTGCGGTACAAGGTGGTCCGACCGATGCCCAGCAGGCTCGCCGCCTTCGACCGGTTGCCGTCACTCTGTCGAAGCGCAGCGAGGATCTCCGTCCGCTCGGCCGACTCGATCCGGGTCAGTGGACGACGGTTGGCTGCGTCCCACATGCGTTCGGGCAGGTGGTACGGGCTGACTGATTGTCCGGGCAGCTCGGCGGCGAGACTCCGCAGCAGATGGCGCAATTCCGCGACATTGCCCGGCCAGTCCCAGCGCAACAGCCCTTGCATGGTCGCCGCCGAGATGACCGGCCGCCGTCGCAGCTCGATCTCGGCCAAGAGTGCTTCGACAAGCGACGGGAGGTCCCGTCGGCGGCTCGCCAGCGGCGGCAAGTCGATGCCGATCGCGACCTGGGAGAGCACCCCGACGATTGCCTCGGAACACCGGCTCAGGTCGGCAGTGAACACCAATCGTGCCGTCGGCTCGCCAGACCGTGGAGCACGCTCGCGGCCCGGCAGGTCCGGGCGGGTCGAGGTCAGGCTGTCGGCCACGGCCTTGAGCGAGTTGATCTGGCTCGCGTCGATGTCTTCCAGGCGCCGCAGCACGACCGCGCCCCCGGAGTCGAGCGTCGCCGTCGCCCCGCGCCGCCAGGAACTCTGGCCCTGGAGATCGCCTGCGTCGAGCACCAAGGGACTGTCATGTCCCTCGGAACGGAGCCATTCGCGTACGACGTACAACTTGCCGGAGCCGCTGGGGCCCGTCACCGACAGTGCACTCGGGCATCGAGCTGCCATGCGCTGAAGGTTGCTCACGAAGGGGTCGCGGACGGGCGCCGGCCGGGTCGGCTTCCTGGTCGGGCTGTGCCGCTTGCGGTCGAGGATCTCCACGGCGAACGCCGCATCGTCCAGATCGTCGAGCCGGTGGGCCAGCACTCGCGCCTGGAGTGCCTGGAGGTCGAGATCCAGGACATGCGGTCCCCGATCCCAGTCCTGGGAGAGCAAGGCGTCCCACAACCGTGCATGCATCTCGACATTGAGGAAGGACAACCCGGTGACATTGGTCATCACGGTGTCGCTGTTCAGGACGATGACCGGGCCCTTGGTGCGGTGCCGCTGGTAGCTGCGCCCGAGCGCGACCTCGCGCCGACCGACGGTGGCTCTCAGGTTGTCGACGATCTGCCGGGCTCCCTCGCGGGCCATGGCCAGCATCATCATCTCGGCGGCGTCCGCCGGTGCGGCCAACGACAAGGAGCCGGTGAGCCGACCGGTCGCGGGATGGCGAATCCCGGTGCCGGCGCAGGCGAGCTCTTCCAGGGCCTCGTTGTAATGCTCCGGCCCCCGCACGAAGACGGCCGAGCCTTCCTGGAGGGCGGTGCCGAGTCCGTTCGTGCCTATGCTCTCCTCGGAGAAGTCGAATCCCTCCGCGGCGTACGCATTGTCGAACCTCGTTCGTTCGCTCCTGCCGGTGACCCGACGGGCGACGATCTGGCCCGTCCGGTCGGCGAGGAAGATCGCGGTGCCCATGTCCTGCAAGGTGGCCTCGAGGCGATCAAGCACCGGGTGGGCCGCGCGGCACAGCTCGCTGTCGGCATCGAACCCGTTGATGAATTGGAAGGCGCCAGATGCCCGGTTGGCCCCGGCACTGATTGAACGGCGCCAGCTGCGGTCGATCTCGCCGGGCAGCCAGGTCGGGTGCATGTCGCCGCTCCGCATGAGGCCACGGGAGATGAGGGTCTCCTTTGCGGAGCGAACCTCGTCGTCCTCGACAGAGGAGCGACGGGCGGCACTCATTGCTGTTGCCGCCTCGGCGTCATGGCCATGCCTTCATTATGAAACGCCGGTCACACGACCGGGAGGGGGGAGCCCTCGGCGATACCAATCCGCGCGCGATTTTTGCAGCGAGGGTATTGCCGCGTTGCGCGGGCGCTCGCGTCGCCGATCGGGCGACCCGGGACCGCAGGAGCTGTGTTCCAGATCGGAACAGGTCATGTCTGCCGGTCACGCCTAGTGTCGTTGATCACACCAGTACTGGGGATGGCGGGAAGCCCGCCGGCCACGCAATCCACGTGAGCCCCGACCCTGTGGGGCTCGAATACGCGAATTCGGCTGTGACCTGCTACTTCTCGTAAGAGCGCATGCTGTCAGGCGGCGATCTGGTACTGGCTTATGAGTCCGGCGAGCACCTGTTTTCGGCGGATCTGGTGCTCGGCGAGGTTGATCTGCGGTGGCGGGGTGTGGGCTTGAGCCGGTGGCAGCTGGTCCAGGGCCCGTGCGGCCGGGCGGTGTTGTAGTGGATCAGGTACTCGGTCACCACTTGCCGCAGGTGGTGCTCGTTGACGATCAGCATGCGGTCGAGCAGCTCGCGGCGCAAGGTGCCGATCATCCGCTCGCAGACAGCGTTCGCTCGGGGCGCCTGCGGCGGGCTGGCGAGAATCCTGACGCTCGCTGCCGTGAACACGGCGTCGAAGGAGGAAGTGAACTGCCCAGCACGATCCCTGATCAAGAACTTGACCGAAGCCGCGCGGTGGCCGAGATCCATCAGGAAGCTGCGCGCTGCCTGAGTTGTCCACGCGCCGTCGGGGTGCGCGGTGACCCCGGCCAGGTGAGCGCGGCGGGTGCCGTGCTCGACGACGATCAGGGCGTAGATGCGGCGCAGCAGCACGGTGTCCACGTGCACGAAGTCGACGGCGAGGATGCCGCGGGCTTGCGCGGTCAGGAACTGCTTCCATTGCGACACGAGGTCGCACGTGGTGAGTGAGCTAGTCGAGGAGGTCTGGCTGATGCCGGAGACATAGCTACAGGTTGTGTTCGACCTGTCCCCGCCGTGACGTGCGTGGCCGGTTCCTGACCGGTCGGGTGCGGAGCTCACGGGAAAGCCCAAGGGCCGCTGCTCCAGCCATGGTGGCCACAGGTGAGGGGAAGGACCGGTATAGGGCGACTACCAGGAAACTCTTGCTGATGCCTCGTCAAGTTCACGCTCCGGGCTGGGTTGTGCCGCCGGGGTGGCAGGGACCAGCCGTTGAGAGGCGGCAGGCGGCGGCCGCGGATGGAGCGTGGCCGGTGAGCACCGCTGTCCCCGGGGTACAGAGAGCGCCCGGCCCGGTCTGGGTCTCACGCGTGCGGAACGTGGAAACCGTGCCAGGGTCCGCATCTCAGGCGCGGGTATGCGCAGGCGGTGCGGTAAGCCGACCGTAAGGGGGGCTGAATTCCCTGGCAGGACAGGGTGCTCAAAAAGCGAATGCCGGCAGCTGAAAGGCAGCGGGAAGTCAGGGGCCGCAGGATCGGGAACTCCTCCCGGATGGTCTTTGTATAACTGGCCGGATACCGAGCCGGTGCTCGGGCCCGAAAGGGCGCTGACGTGGGCAGGTGAGCCTTTGAAGCGAAACGGAAGCAAATGCCGGAACCAAAGGATAAGTTGGACACCTCGGTGAACGGACCGGAGGACCCCCGGCCGGTATTCCCGGCTTTCGACGGCGACGCCTGGGAGCATGTGGACTGGCGGCGCTGCGAGGAGGAGGTACGGCGGCTGCGAAGCAGGATCTTCAAGGCGGTGCAGGAAAGGGACATGGCCACGGCTGTGGACCTGCAGAAGCTGATGCTGCGCAGCTGGCATAACACGCTGGTAAGCGTGCGCCAGGTCACGCAGCGCAATACGGGCCGCAAGACCGCAGGGATCGATGGGCTGGTCGCGCTGACCAGCCAGGCACGGGCCGAGATGGCGGTGCGGGTGCACGCCACGAGGGGCTCGCATCAGCCTTCCCCGGTCCGGCGGGTGTATATCCCGAAAGCCAGTGATAAGACAAAAATGCGACCGCTCGGAATTCCGGTTATTCTGGACAGATGCCACCAGGCTCGGGTCCGTAATGCGCTGGAACCCGAGTGGGAGGCCCGGTTCGAGCCCAGATCTTATGGGTTCCGGCCGGGCCGCGGCTGCCACGACGCGATAGGATCATTGTTTAACACCCTGCGCGGGAAAGGCAAACGGGTGTGGATTCTAGATGCCGACCTGGCGGGCGCATTCGACAAAATCGACCACGAGCACCTGCTCAAGGCGATTGGCGGCTTCCCCGCGAGGGAAATGATCGCAGGCTGGCTGAGGGCAGGGATTTCCGAGGCCGGGAAAGGGTACTCGCCCACGGAGGAGGGAACTCCACAGGGCGGCGTGATTTCACCTTTGCTGTTGAATATCGCATTGCACGGGCTGGAGGAGGCCGCAGGCGTCCGGTACCGGACAGGCTCTCACGCCAGGGAGTCTAAGGCCGGCAGCCCGGCGCTGACTAGATATGCCGATGACCTGGTCGTGTGCTGCCACTCCAGGCAGGACGCCGAGCAGGTCAAGGCACGGCTGGCCGGGTGGCTGGAGCCGAGAGGGCTGGCGTTCAACGAAGCCAAGACCCGGATCGTCCCCGTTACTGAGGGGTTCGATTTCCTCGGGTTCAATCTCCGCCGCTACCCCAACGGCAAGCTGCTCATCAAGCCGAGCGCCACGGCCATCAAGAGGTTCCGAGACAGGCTTGCGAAGGAGTTCCGGTCACTCCGCGGGTCCAACGTCGCAGCGGTACTGGCGAAGATCGCCCCGATCGTGCGGGGCTGGGTCGCCTACTACCGGACGGTGGTGTCGACCAGGGTGTTCGCTGCCCTGACCGATTACCTGTGGAAGCTCACCTATAAGTGGGCGTGCTGGAGCCACCCGAATAAGCCCAGGCACTGGATCATCGGCCGGTACTTCGGAAAGTTCAGCAAGTTCAGGAACGACCAGTGGGTATTCGGCGATAAAGACACCGGCGCCTACCTGCCGAAACCGTCCTGGACCGATATCGTGCGGCACACCTTGGTCACAGGCGGGGCATCACCCGATGACCCCGCCCTGGCCGGGTACTGGGCGCAACGCCGCCAGAAGGTCAAACCCCCGCTGGACTCCTACACCGTGCGCCTGCTGTCCAGGCAGGACGGGCGGTGCAGCCTATGCGGGGAAAACCTGCTGACCCCCGACCAGCTCCCCCAGTCCCCCCAGGGCTGGGAACACTGGTTCCTGTGGGTCACTAAGAAGGCGATCATGGCGGACTACCTGGTCCACCACGACACGCCCAGCGCCGCACGCAGCAACCGGACACACCTCGTACACGACACCTGCCACCGGAGCAGAAACCAGCCCCGGCCGGCGGGAAACACCGTGGTGCAGCAGACAACCTGAACCGCCCCAGTGGCTTGCTTGGGCCGCGTGCCGCGATGAGTGGCATGCGCGGTCCTGAGGGGGCCCCGGTGCAGCAATGCACCGGGGCTACCCGGCCAGCCCCGACAAAGTCGCGTCGGCTCGGTACTGCCGGATGGGCCGGGCGCGGTGAGCGAGACGGGAAGGTATACGCGAGGAACCGGCTGCGTTACGCCTCTTGACGTGCCGCCAGCTCTAACCCGGTGGATGCGGGCTGGTTTGCGGTGCGCACCTGCCTTTCATGACGGGCGGGGAACTCCGGGTCAGGGTCTCCACTGCCCGGGCCTGGAGGCCACGGTGAATTGGCTGCGGCGTAGCCGTGGCGATGTCGCAGGGGCAGAGTCGGGTGCCTAACCCGTCGACCGGACAGCAGTGAACGTGGGAACCGCCCGCGTACGCTCCCTTTGCCCGTCCCCGGCCAGGGGTCCGGGCGGGGATAGGCGCGACGCCTGCCGAAGGCGCGGGCGGGACGGAGCCGCCGTAGTACTCCGAGCCGGGGAGAGCCCGGCAGAATGCCGATGATCAGCGCGTTTGCGAATTGGCGCTTTTAGCGCCATAATGGCGCCATGCCTAGCGTGCAGATCAAAGATGTTCCTGAGCAGACTCATGCCGTCCTGCGTCAGCGCGCAGC
>JBKQQQ010000268.1:0-10811 GCA_052144275.1 Streptosporangiaceae bacterium | reverse complement strand
TCGAGCGGCGCGCGGTACACCTGGCGGAGCCGGGCCTCGGCCCGGTCGGAGGCCACGCCGAGCACGATGCGGTCCGGAGCCAGGCTGTCCTGCACCGCGAACCCTTCCCGCAGGAACTCCGGATTCCAGGCCACGTCGAGGAGGCCGCCGGCCGGCGCGATGGCCCGCATCCGGTTCATCAGCTGCCGGGCCGTACCGACCGGGACGGTCGACTTCCCCACCAGCAGGCACGGCGACGCCAGGTGGGGGGCGAGCGCCTGCGCCGCGGCGTAGACCGAGCTGAGGTCGGCCCGGCCCGACTCGCCCTCGGGCGTCCCCACGCACAGGAAGTGGATATCGCCGAACTCGCCGACCTCGGCGAACGACATGGTGAACCGGAGCCTGCCGGAGTCCAGGTTCTTCCGCAGCAGCGGTTCCAGGCCGGGCTCGAAGAACGGGGCCTCGCCGCGGGCGGCCTTCGCGATCTTCTCCGCGTCGACGTCGATCGCCAGCACCTCGTGCCCGAGGTCCGCCAGGCAGACAGCGTGGGTGAGCCCGAGGTATCCGGTCCCGATGACGGTAACCCGAGGCAATGACCGCTCCTGTCCTTGAATGTGCTCTAAACGATACTGACGCCCCAGGACTTCCAGGCGCCGACGGGCCGGTGGCTGACACCTGCCCGGCGCGGAAACAGTGGCTGAATATCAGAAACAGTTAAATAGTTGATATAATTGAAGCGGCCTGACGGCCCAGCGGCCTCCTTCTGCCCCGGAGGCCGGCGCGGACGCATGCTACCGGCTAGTAACATGTTCGGTATGGACCCGGTGCTGCCAAGCGCGAGACGGTTTGGCAGGCTGTACCCGAGCGACAGAGGAGGTCGGTGTAGTCCATGAACATCGTCGTGTGCGTCAAGCAGGTGCCCGATACCTGGGCCGAACGCAAGCTCAAGTCGGACGGCACGCTGGACCGCGCGTCGGTGGACGGGCTCATCAACGAGCTTGACGAGTACGCCATCGAGGAGGGCCTGCAGATCGCCGAGGCGCAGCGCGCGGCGGGTAATGAGGCCGAGGTCACGATCTTGACCATGGGCCCGGAGAAGGCCGCCGAGTCGATCCGCAAGGCGCTGTCCATGGGCGCGGACAAGGCCGTGTACCTGCTGGACGACGGGCTGGCCGGCTCGGACGCGCTGTCGACCTCCTACGCGCTCGCCCAGGTGCTCTCCCAGACGGGCTTCGACCTGGTGATCTGCGGGTCGGAGTCGACCGACGCCAGGATGGGCGTGATGGCCGCGATGCTGGCCGAGCGCCTGGGCGTCCCGCAGGTCTCGCTGGCCAGCAAGGTGGACATCGACGGGTCCGTGATCCGCGTCCGCCGCGTCTCAGATGACGGTTACCACGAAGTAGAGGCCTCGCTTCCCGCGGTGATCAGCGTGGTCGAGAAGATCAACGAGCCGCGCTACCCGTCGTTCAAGGGCATCATGGCGGCGAAGAAGAAGCCGGTACAGACGCTCAGCCTCGCCGACGCGGGCATCGACCCGGCCGCGGTCGGGCTGGCCGGCGCGGCCACGGAAGTGGTCGACCACACCCAGCGGCCGCCGCGCCAGGCCGGCGTGATCGTCAAGGACGAAGGCGACGGCGGCGTCAAGGCAGCCGAATTCCTCGCCGCGCGCAAGTTCATCTGAGGCTGGAGGAGACGGCATGGCTGAGATCCTGGTGCTCGCGGAGCACACGGGCGGAGATGTGAAAAAGGTCACCTGCGAGCTGATCACGCTGGCCCGCAGGTTCGGCGAGCCTTCCGTGGTGTGGACCGGGCCAGGAGCCGAGGAAGGGCAGGAGCGCTGCGCGGAGTTCGGCGCGGCCCGCCTCTATGTCGCCGCCGACCCGGCCTTCGACGACTACGTCGTCGCGCCGACGGCCGCGCTGCTCGCCCAGCTGGTCCAGGAAAAGTCGCCGGCGCTCGTCCTGCTGGCGGGCACGGCCGAGGGCAAGGAGATCGCCGGCCGGCTGGCGGTCAAGACGGACTCCGGCGTGCTCACCGACGCGGTGGACCTGACGCCCGGCGACGACGGAAACCCGGTCGCCGAGCAGTCGATCTTCGGCGGGGCGACGATCGTGCATTCCCGCGTCAGGCGGGGGACGCCGATTGTCGCGATGCGACCCAACGCGGTGGCGCCCGAGCCCGCGCCCGGCGCGGCCGAGCTCGCTGCGGTATCCCTGGCCAGCGAGGCGACCGGCGCCAAGGTCACCGGGCGCGTCGTGGCCAAGCGCGGCGAGCGTCCGGACCTGACCGAGGCGTCGATCGTGGTCTCCGGCGGCCGTGGCACCGGCGGCGCCGAGGGCTTCGAGATCATCGAGACGCTGGCGGACGCGCTCGGCGCGGCCGTCGGCGCGTCGCGCGCGGTGACCGACGCGGGCTGGTACCCGCATCAGTTCCAGGTCGGCCAGACCGGCAAGACCGTCTCCCCGCAGCTGTACATGGCGATCGGCATTTCCGGCGCGATCCAGCACCGGGCCGGGATGCAGACCTCGAAGACGATCATCGCCGTCAACAAGGACCCGGAGGCCCCGATCTTCGAGCTGGCCGACTTCGGGGTGGTCGGGGACCTGTTCAAGGTGGTCCCGCAGCTCCTGGAGGAGATCGGCAAGCGCCAGTAGCCCCGAGTTTGCCCGTTACATCTGTTTCTTCTGTATCTTCGCGGCGGCTAGGCTGTACGGAGCCATGAGTTCGTACAGCACAAGTCCCGTGTACCTGGATCACGCGGCGACGACGCCGATGCGTCCTGAGGCGATCGCCGCGATGACCGAGGAGCTCGCCCGGCTCGGGAACCCGTCGTCGCTGCACGCCGCGGGCAGGCGCTCCCGGCGGGTGGTGGAGGAGTCCAGGGAGCAGCTCGCCGAGGTGTTCGGCGCCCGGCCGAGCGAGGTCGTCTTCACCAGCGGCGGGACCGAGGCGGACAACCTCGCTGTGAAGGGCCTGTACTGGGCGCGCCGGGAGGGCCCGCGCCGGCGGGTGCTGACGACCTCGGTCGAGCACCACGCGGTCCTGGATTCGGTGCGCTGGCTGGAGGAGTCCCAGGGCGCCGAGGCCGTCTGGCTCGTGGTCGGCGCCGACGGCGCGGTCCGCCCCGACGCGCTGCGCGCCGCGATCGCCCGCGCGCCCGAGCAGGTGGCCGTGGTCAGCGTGATGTGGGCGAACAACGAGGTGGGCACGGTCCAGCCGATCAGCGAGCTCGCGGCGGTGGCGCACGAGTACGGCGTGCCGTTCCACACCGACGCGGTGCAGGCCGCCGCGCAGCTGCCCGTCGACTTCGCGGCCAGCGGCGCGGACGCGCTCACCGTCACCGGTCACAAGCTCGGCGGCCCGGTCGGCGTCGGGGCGCTGATCCTGGCCCGTGGCGTGACCCCCGTTCCCGTGCTGCACGGCGGCGGCCAGGAGCGCGATATCCGCTCCGGCACCCTCGACACCCCCGCGATCAGGGCGTTCGCGGTGGCGGCCGAGGTGTGCGCCAAGCACAGGGCCGACGAGGCCGCGCGGCTGTCCGCGCTCCGCGACGACCTGGTGCGCCAGGTGCTGGCCGCGGTGCCTGACGCCGCGCTCAACGGCCCGCCGCCGGGACCGGACCGGCTGCCGGGAAACGCGCACTTCTCCTTCCCCGGCTGCGAGGGCGACGCCCTGCTCATGCTGCTCGACGCGAACGGGATCGCCTGCTCCACCGGCTCGGCGTGCACCGCGGGCGTGGCCGAGCCCAGCCACGTGCTGCTGGCCATGGGCGCCGACGAGTCCCGGGCCCGCGGCTCGCTCCGCTTCTCGCTCGGCCACACCTCCACCCAGCAGGACGTGGATGCCCTGGGCCTGGTGATCCGCGAGGTGGTCAACCGCGCCCGCCGCGCCGCCGCCCGCTAACCCCGCCCGCTAACCTCGCCCGCAACTCCTCCCACCTGCCCCACTCACCCCACTGGTCCCGTCCGCCCCACGCCCGTCCCCGCCCCCCGGAGTGGGGGGGCCCCTGGTTACCAAAGAAGGTGCCCATGGGCCCACCGACCGCCTAAGTTGGCGCGGTCGCGCCGGCGGCGGGAGTGGTGACGTGGGGCGCGTAGCCTTGGTGGGCGATGAGTGGTCTTCGGGTGCTCGCGGCCATGTCGGGCGGGGTGGACTCCGCGACGGCCGCGGCTCGTGCGGTGGACGCGGGTCACGAGGTGACCGGCGTCCATCTGGCGCTGTCGTCGAACCCGTCGTCCTACCGGACCGGCGCCCGCGGCTGCTGCACGCTGGAGGACGCCCGGGACGCGCGGCGGGCCGCCGACGTCATCGGGATCCCGTTCTACGTGTGGGACATGGCCGAGCGTTTCCATCGCGACGTAGTGGAGGATTTCGTCGCCGAGTACGCCGCGGGCCGCACCCCGAACCCGTGCCTGCGCTGCAATGAGAAGATCAAGTTCGCCGCGGTGCTCGACCGCGCGCTGGCGCTCGGTTTCGACGCGGTCTGCACCGGCCACTACGCGCGCGTCTCCGACGGGATCCTGCGCCGGGCCGCGGATCCGGGCAAGGACCAGTCCTACGTGCTGGCCGTGCTTACCCTGGACCAGCTCTCCCACGCCATGTTCCCGCTCGGTGACACGCCCAAGGCCCAGGTCCGGGCCGAGGCGGCGCGGCGCGGGCTCGCGGTGGCGGACAAGCCGGACAGCCACGACGTCTGCTTCATCGCCGACGGCGACACCAAGGGCTTCCTGGCCCGCCACCTGGGCCAGGCGCCCGGCCGGATCGTCGACGCCTCCGGTGCCGTCCTCGGCGAGCACCTGGGCGCGTATGCCTTCACCGTCGGCCAGCGCAGGGGCCTGGGGGTCGGCACGCCCGCCGGTGACGGCAGGCCGCGCTACGTACTCGACATCGAGCCGGTGACCAGGACGGTCACCGTGGGACCCGCCGAGGGTCTCGACATCACCGAGATCACCGCGACGCGCCCCGTCTGGACTGGCTGCGCCCCGCCAGCCGAGCCCCGCGACTGTCTCGTCCAACTGCGCGCTCACGGTGACGTGCAGGCCTGCACCGCCTGGCTCGATGACGATGCGGTGCGCATCCGCCTGCACCATCCGGCGCGCGGCGTGGCCAGGGGTCAGGCCGCCGTCCTCTACGACGGCGACACCGTCCTGGGCAGCGCGACCATCAGCGGCACGGCGGCCCCGGCGGCACTGGCCGTTTCCCGTGCGCAAGGCCGGAGCTAGGTGCGTCTGCGCCCTATCCCGCGCTAGCGGGCAGGCCACTCATCGGCACCTGACCGTCTCCGGCTGGCAGCTGGGCCAGGGGTGGGTGCTGGCTCAGCTGCCAGCCGGGTCCGGAGACCGGCTTTCCGCCGGTCATCGTCCCTGCTCGTCACGCAGCTTCGGCTGGTCCTCGGTGCCCCTGGTTTGATCGCTCTCGCCGATGGCGGGGACGTACCCGCACACGGCGATGAGTGCCGCGGCCGCGAGCGCGGCCGCCAGTTCGGCGAAAGCAAGGGCGATGAGGGTGGGGGCGATATGAAGAGTAAGAACCGCGCCGCCGATACCCGAGAAGATACTTCCCAGGATGCCGAACGTCGTGATCAGGTGACGCGCCTGATCGGGCGGGACGGTTCCCTCGGCTAGCTGAGCGGGTCCGACCTTTATGGTCAGCTTCGCCGCGGCGGTTGGCCGTTCGGCGAGCATCAGGCCGGCGGTGGGCGACTTGTTTTTTGCCATGAACAGGTACCTTTCTCGATCTGTTGGGCGCCCCGGTTCTCTCCTCTAGGTCCTAGAGGTCGGGTGGCCGCTCCGTCATCGAGCCGGGCTGTTGGCCCGGTCGGCGCTAGAAGCCAGCGCGTGATCTCGCCAAGGCCGTTCATGGTGAGGTCCCTTCTGCCTGGGGGGCGTGTGGGTGTGCAGTTCCACGTGAGGACTGCCGCGACCTAGTCTACGCTGAGTCAGCCAACGACTGCAAGAAAGCTGTTGAATGTATGAGCTTCATTTGCTACAGTCTCATAAATACAGCAGTGAATAGCTGCGGTCAGAAAGAGATAGCTGTTCAGGGCCCATCGCCAGCGTCGTTTTTGAGGAGGTGAGCACCGCGCCGACCGTGAGTCGGTCATGACCCCTAGTCCGCGACGAAAGAGAGGAGGCCTTCGCTTGTCCGGCTCCCACGGCCCTGGAAGGACAAGCGGCATCCGCCGGCCCCGCTTATCCGCGGGGCCGGCGGATCGCGGAAGGTGCCGGATGCGCCGGCACACGCATTCCGGGCTGGCCCACCGGGCCAGCCCGCCTGTCGGCAGGATCTTCTGCCGCCCGTCGGCCGAGCAGGCCAGAAAGGGGAGACCCGATGAAGACAAACCTCGCGTACCCACTGCGCGGGCAGTTCGCCACGATGACCGCCGGGGCGCGGGCCTGTCCAGCTGCCCCGGCCAGCGGGCGCTGGGCGGCCGGGAGGGCTCCGGCCCTCCGGCGGCACGCCTGTCCGCGGGAGCAGGCCGTCGCGGCCGCCGAGCACGGGCAGGTGCCATGATCGAGGTATATCTGCTGATCGCGGTCGCGCTGGTGGCCGCGGGCGCCACGCTCGGCGTCGTCGCAGTCATCTGCCTGGGGATTCGGCGGGACGAGAAGGCTCACCGGCTCGCCATCAAGAGCCCGGACCGGATCGCGGGCTTCGCGCGGGGTGCCTGCGGCTTCTACACCCGCATCCCGGAGTGACGGAGAACTTCTCCCGGAATGACGGAGAGCTTCGCTGGTCACATCAGCTGAACGGAAACGGTGGACCCATCGGAGCGCCGGAGCAGGATCTCTGTTCCGGCGGCACGTTCCTCGTCCAGGAACTCATAAAGCGAGATCGCCCGGTTCACGACGTCCGTGGGGGATAGCCGGCTGCGCTCACACGACTTCGTCAGGTCGGCAGCCGCCTTATGGATCAGGGCCAAGGGAATAATTTTGTCGACTTCCGTCGTCGGCGTTCCCACCCTTACTCCCTTCCGGTATGCTCCATCGCCCGCATGCTCAGGCCGACTCGCGGGCAAGCACGGCCGCAGGATCAGCTCACCAATTATTTACCAACGGCATCAGATATGCACAGGATTCGCGTTACTTTTTGTCTACTTTGGTCCGGGAGCGCATAGCTGCCCACGCCTCACGAGCCCATACATATCCTGGCCCGTCTCATACCCAGCGCGCCGGGTGAATGCCCAATCGCGCGGGTCAGGCCCGGAGCTCCCGCCTGGTCGATGACGCTCACCGGCGGGTGCCCGGGCTCTCCGCGGACGCCGTATCGCTGAGGTGAGCGCGAGCTCTCCGACTCGCCAGGAACGCTTCCCGCTGCCTCCAGCGGGCGGCGGCTCTCGTCCCGGCCGGATGCCCGCGTGTGCTCGCCGTGCCTGCGCGCCGAGGACGAGCCGCAGATGCGGGACGGCGCAAGACTGCCGTGCGGGGACAGCGTGAAGCTGCAGGTAAGGAGAATATCGCCGTCTTAAGTCAGAGGAGAAAGCATTAGAAAGCTGCAACAATGCTGTTGCTTTCATGGTCATGGTGCCGTACAGTGACATTAACCGTACTGTACCCAAGCAGCTACGGTGCAGAACGGAGCCAGCTCACACAGAGGTGGCCGAGCGCGACCAAGCGCTTCGCCGACCGTACAAGGAGGGATCGGTGCGAAATCCGCGACCCGGATTACCAAGGGAGGGAAGGCCGCCATCATGACTGCCCCGATGGGCAACAAAACTACTGAGGTGAAAACCGCACCGCCGCAGTGTCATGACCTTCAGCCTCCCGCTGACCTTGCGCCTTGCCCTGACGGCCCCTCTCCGCCCGAACGAATCACGGTTGCCTTGATTCCGAAGGTCCGGGAGGAGTTGCAGCGGCTTCAGGACCAGACGAGTCTGTCCAAGACAGACATCGTGAACCGCGCCATCACGCTGTACGAGTTCATCGAGGCACAGCGGAGCGCGGGCCAAGATCTACTGCTCCGGCACAAAAACACGGGGGAAATCCAGGTCATCCTCATGGTGTGATGCCTGGGTTACTAGAGCTGAACTACAAGTGAACACGGCGTATTCAGGAGCGCGGTTCCAGTCGCCGGTGACATGGTTAAGCCGTCGGCGCTGACTGCGGGTGCGGACAGCGCCGACGGCTTCGTGGAAAACGGCGACCCGGCCCCGCGAGGGGCGTCATCGGCCGTTTCGCGCGCTACCGGTCAGCTCACGTGACGCGAGGGTCGTAGTGCTCGTACCGGTATTGCGTGGAAGGGCGGCTGTGACGCTTGGCCATGACACCTCCTTGCTTGGCCTGGACGACTCCGTCACCTTGGCGTGCAGCCTTACGGTCGAGCATCCTCGCGAGATGCCTGACCAGAATGTCGCCTTGTGACTCCGTCGTCCCCTCTCAAGTTGAGTATCCGTTACTGCGGCCTTGCCGTCACGTTCAACCTTTTCGCGAAGAACAGGGACCTTGATCCGCTCAGCCGGTCTGCGCCCCCTACTGGGGGAGGTGACCAGGGCAGTTGCTATCTCGTCCGGGCAAAGAGGGGTACCCGGAAGGTAATAAAACCGTATCTCTAAAGTTATTGACGAGCCGTGCGGTCGTGGCCGCGCGGGAATGGACGACGCCTCACGTGCGCTGAGCCAGGTCATAGCAGGGGATCCGGCGGTCCGGCTCGAAGTCGGCGGAGCTACCCGTGACGTGCGGAATGGCTAGATCCCCGATTGCCGATACGGGCTTCTGGAACAGCGCGCCCGACGGGTAGCTCTGGTTGGCGCAGTACCCGCAGGCCTCGAACCGTCCCATCTTGTAGTATTGATGCAACGCAGTGTTATCAGTCCAGACGTCGATCCTGATCCACATCGCCCCGTACAGCAGGTAGCCGCGCATCCCGGCCCAGTCGATCAGTTGAGCCCCCAGTCCGCGGCCGGCGTAGCCCCGCGCCGTGATTAGTCGATGCACGTAAGCGGCTCGCTCGGATGGGTCGCAGTCGCTGCCTTCCCAGACCTCGAGGTTGGGCTTCTCCGCGATGGTGACCGTTGCGGCCAGGGCCTCCCCGTCCCAGACGAACCAGGTTTTCCCTTCCGCCAGGTCTCTGCGGACCCTCTTGTTGCGCTTTCTCTTGGTCGGCCACGGCACCGCCCACTGGTCCGTGTCCTTGGTCCTCAGCCAGGCGCTGGCCTCGTCGACGAGGCGGAGGACTGCTTTCCGGTTTCTGCGCGTGTTTCTGGCGCGTTCGATTCGCATCGTGGTCGTCATCGTCCATCTATGGTCTGATCTACCTCTTCTGCTCGCTGCACGACGATGTACAGCGGGCAGAAGAAAGCAGAGTCGGTTGTATCTAGAAAAGGAAGCGCAGCCGTCGGGTAGCGGCATTAAACCGATCGAGACGTTTTCGCCGCGATCAAGACCGACGGGCCAAGGCTGGTGGGCGGGGCTCCGTCAGCCAAGCGCAGCACAGCGTAAATTGACCGGCTCCGCTCGACTTACTATTCCAGGTTATTGTTGACGGCTGTCCGGCTGGCTTCCGAAGGCTATCCTGAACGCCTTCTTCAGCCGACTCAGCCAGGTCTGTTCGGTTATCAAGATGATCTTGAGATCCGCCTTATCCGACGGATGCTCATGAGGTGTCCACATGGACGGCGGGGGAAACTCGGAGGGTTCCACTGAACCCGTGTATCTTGCCATCTACCCTCCTCTCGGCTTCGGCATGCCACGAGCCACGTCCCTGTGGTTAGCAGGGAAAATTAAATGTCTATTCATTTCCCCTTCTTCCCTTGGCTGAAGGAACGGAATGGGCCTGCCAGAGCGGGGGCGCAGTTACGTCTTCTTGCTGGCCCCGCCCTCCTTAAGGTCCGGCACTTCTCCGGCGTTAACTATGAACTGATTCCGGTCTGTAGGAAATACGCTTACGGTCAGCCGCATAGGCCTGCCCGTCTGGTCGAAGGCAGTCCTGAATATCTCGAATACTCCGACCCGCCCGTCCTGCGGCAGGTTAAAGAAATTCGCTTCGGTTGGGTCAGGAGCTCGTACCTTGATCCAGTCCTGGTAGGAGGTCTGCTGAAGGCCAAGGGTCGCTGCCAGGTACGTCACCGTGCCTTCGGTAATGTCGTCGGCTTCGATAAGCCGTTCCGCTCCCTGGGCTACGAACCCCCTCGGGTAAAAGGATGTCTGCAGTGACCACGGAGTATCGTCGATATAGCGCCGCTGGTGACGGCTGATCACCTGAGTCCCCTCCGGGACCCGTAGCCGGCTGGAGACCTCAAAGAGCGCTTTCTGGATCTCGACCTGAGGTTCGGAGTAGAAGGCCTCCCGGTCCTGGTCGCTCACCTGAGACAGGTAGATAGCCCCCTCGGCACCGCCTAGCCCGGTTGTGGGATCGGCTGACAGGGTGGTAATAAACGGGTCGATCTTCTTGACGACGAACGTGCCCTGCCCTGGCCGCGTCTCCACGAGCCCGAGGGTGGTAAGCCATTTGATCGCGTCGCGGACCGTGTTCCGGGAAGCCCGGTAGCGCTCTCTCAGCTCGATCTCGGTCCGCAACTGCTGTCCGGGCTTCAGGATCCCCGACTCAATCTGCTCGCGCAGCTCCTCGGCGATCTGCCGGTACATGGGGTTCCCCATGGGTTCCTCCTACCGCCAGACTGCCGATGACGTAGGTATAGCCCAGATCATCCGGACCGCCTGGCTTGCCAGAATATTTGGCTCAGTTGGGTTTGTACCCCATTTGGCAGTGATGGCACCCTGGGAGGTACCAAAGGTTGGGATGACTTGGCTGGCTCCACACATAGGCCCTAGCCTAGCAGTCCCACTGCTCTGGTGCACTAGGACATGGGGGATGGGTCTGAAGAGCAGGACAGT
>JBKQQQ010000267.1:0-4055 GCA_052144275.1 Streptosporangiaceae bacterium | reverse complement strand
GCGACATCGAGGGAATCATGAAGTACGCCGGGCCGCTCCTGACCCACGTGCACATCGCCGACTCCTTCGACCATCGTGCCTCGTCCGGCCTGCGCTACATCGTGAACCCGCCCGGCTCGACCGCCCGTGTGCACCAGCACCTCGACATCGGCCAGGGGGACGTGGACTGGGACGTCTTCTTCCGCACGCTCACCGAGGTGGGGTTCGACGGCATCGCCTGCGTGTGCGTCTTCGCCTGGGAAGAACGAGCCCGCGAATCCTCGACCTACAACCTGGAGCAGATCCGCCGGTACCTCGCCAAATACGGCGCGTAATCCCGGGCTCTGGCACCGGTCAGCTGGCCGGGCTGCGCGGCGACGGTGGCTTCCGGCCAACCTGGGTGAGGGCGCCCAGCTTCACCTTGACTACTGGTTCGAATGACTCTTACGGGCCCGCAGCCGCGGGCCTAGGGCACCCGCAAGACGACTAGGCTTGCGATGTCCCCTACATCGCAGCACGAGCGGAGAAGCGTTCCGTGACCGACAGCTCGCCTGTCCCCGGCGAGGCGCCCCCCAAGATCGACACATCGGTCCCGCACTCGGCCCGGGTCTGGAACTACTGGCTGGGCGGCAAGGATCACTACCCCGTCGACCGTGAACTCGGCGCCAGGGTCGCGGAGATGTATCCGGACATCGTCCCGCTCGCCCGCAACGCCCGGTACTTCCTCACCCGCGCGGTCCGGTACCTGGCCGGCGAGGCAGGAATCCGCCAGTTCCTGGACATCGGCACCGGCCTGCCCACCGTCAGCAACACCCACCAGGTCGCCCAGTCCGTCGCGCCGGAATCGCGCATCGTCTATGTCGACAACGACCCCCTCGTGCTGGCACACGCCCGCGCCCTGCTCACCAGCAGCCCTCAGGGCGCCTGCGACTACGTCGACGCCGACCTGCGCGATCCGGGTAAGATCCTGCGAGAGGCCGCGCGGACGCTGGACTTCACCGAGCCGGTCGCGATCACGCTCATCGCGATCTTGCATCACATCGCCGACTATGACGAGGCACGGTCGATCGTCCAACGCCTGGTGGACGCCGTCCCGTCCGGGAGTTACCTGGTGATCTCCCACAGCACCAACGTCCTTTACGGCGCCGAGACAGACCAGGCCGTGGCCCGGTGGAACCAATTCGGCAAACCCCCGCTCACCATGCGCAGCCTTGAGCAGATCGCCGGCTTCTTCGACGGCCTGGAACTGCTGGAACCCGGCCTGGTCTCCACCCCGCGATGGCGGCCCGGCGCTACCGACATCGGGGTCGATCTGCGGGACGTGGATCAATTCTGCGCCGTGGGACGCAAGCCCTAGCACGATAAGTCATCTGCCAGGCCCATGGGGTCCGCCGTCAGCCAGGCCCGGTGCCGCGTGCCTGGGCCGGGTCACCGATTCTGGCGACTATCTTGAATTCATGCCAGCCTGGCCTGCACGTCTACCACCAGGCCCAAACGAGCGTGATCACGCTGGTCAGACAGGGAAGTCGCCGATGACGTCGTCGTAGCGCTGCTGGGCGTCGGCCAGGGCGAGGCGGGAGTAGATCTCCAGGGACTGGCGGGTGGCGTGGCCGCTGTAGGGCTAGATGAGTGCGGCCGGGCGCGGAGTCACCGTGTTCCGCGGCTGGCGCGGGATCCCGGGGGCAGAAGCCCGCTGAGGTCACTGTGCGCTGTGACGGGATCAGGCCGCCCGGTAGACGACGAGCGACACGGCGGCGTACTGGGTGAGGTAGGCCAGGATGGTCATCGCGTGGAAGACCTCGTGGAATCCGAACCACTGCGGGGACGGGTCGGGCCGCTTCAGCGCGTAGACGACGGCACCGAGGCTGTACAGGATGCCCCCGGCCAGCACTAGCGCCAGGACCAGGGCTCCGGCGCCCCGCAGGAGCTGTGGCAGGACGAGGACCGCGACCCAGCCAAGCGCGATGAACAGCGAGGTGATGAGCCACCGCGGCGCGGGCCGCCAGGCGGGCCGCCAGATGAGCCGGGCCAGGGCGCCGGCCGCCGTCCCGGCCCAGATGACCGCCAGCACGGCCAGCCGCGTCCAGCCGCTCAGCGCGAGCACCGCCAGCGGGGTGTAGGTGCCGGCGATCACCAGCAGGATGCTCACGTGATCGAGCCGGGCCAGCAGGCCCCTGCTCCTGCTGGCTGGCGGTGACCGGTGGTACGCCGCGGACACGCCGAACAGGGCCATGCAGGTCACGCTGTACACGGCGGCGGCGAGCCTGGCCGGCTGGGCCGGGGCGAGCGCGGTGAGCACGACGCCGGCGACCGCGGCGGCCGGGAAGGCCCCGGCGTGCAGCACGCCCCGGAGCCTGGGCGCCGCGGCGCCCGCACCGCCTGGCCCGGCCGCGCCATCCCCGGTGCCTGCGGCACCCGCGCCGCCGGCTCCGCCTGCGGTACCCGCGGCACTTCGCATGGGGCGCTCCTTCCTGCCGGTCCCGTAACCCTACGGTCCCGTAACCCTACGGTACCGTAACCTACGGTACCGTAGGGCTGTGTCCGGCGGGATCCGGCTGGGCGGCGCGCCGTCCCGGCGACGGCAGCCAGGCTGCTGCGGCCGCGGAACCCGCTGGCGTACCGGGGTCGTCCCGCGGTGCCGCATAGGGGCCGCCCCGGCGTACGTCAAGCTCAAGTTGCCGCCTGGGACGGCCGTGCTCGTCAGTCGCTATAGAGAACAGCCGCGGCGACCCTGCCGACCCGCCCGGCACCGGCGATGACGCCGATCTCGATGATCGTGCCGCCGGAGACGGAGAACGCCATCACCGCGTACGGGCGTCCGCGGAATGCGCAACCCGCGATTGCCGGCAGGGAAGGCCAGCAAGTACAGGAGATGGAGAAGCTGCGCCAATCAGCATAAATCGCACGCGGCAGCCCCCTGTTCCAGGGCTGCCGCGTGCTGGTCCTGCCCCCGGGCCTGGCGGGCATTGGTCGTGCTGGTCGCCCCCGGGCGCGGCGGGCTTCCGCGTGCCTTATGCCACGCTCGGGCGGCTTCAGGCCTTAGGCGCTGTCGCCGCTCCCTCGCCGGGCAGCAGCGGGGAGGTCACTTTCAGCACGTCGTCAGCGAATCTCCGCTGGCTGGCGAGCACCTGCCCGGCGAAGTCGAAGCTGCTGGCCACGACGTCATGGGCCTTGGGCAGCCGGTCGGCGAGCGGTAGGTGGGCGTAGGACACCTGCGGGGTGAAGTACCCGACGGTCTCGACCCAGGCTTTGATCGCGTGGAGCGTGATCTCCTGGCTCTTACGGATCGCGGACAGGAAGCTCTCCTGCAGTTCCTGGTTGGCGGTTGTAGCTATCGTAGTCGCCTCCTCGTTGGCTTAGCGCTAAGTGGGCTTAGCGCTAACTATATCAAGCACTCTTGAGGTGCTTGACGGTGTGCTTGGCGTACCGCTTGGCATGCACAGCGCCGGTTGGCGACGCTCGAAGTCAGCGGAGACACCCGCGGATAAGGCCTTTCGGTCCTGATTAGGTTTTGTCAGCAACTTTCACGTGAGCATCTTGTGCTCGAATTGCACCAGGACAAGCGCGCGGCTCCGGCGGCGAGGCGGATTATCCCGGGGCTGGCAGTGATATGTTTTATCCTGGAGCTGGCGGTGATATGTTACAGGGTGCGCCAGCGGCGGGAGTCCCTCTAGCCTCTGGGCGATGACATTTCCATCTTTCCCAGGCCCTGTCTCCAAGCCTATGCACAGGACGGCCAAAGACAAGGCCGAAGGTCGCCCGGGGCCTCCTGGTGCCGCTCAGATCGAGTTCTGACCTGCGGAAACGCAACTCGGAAATTATTTAATTCTTGTCGTTATCTACCCGGTCGAGCGTGCAGACACGGCATCCGCCGGGGTACCGCTGCTCTGGCCTGGGACTGTTGTTCTCCTCGATCCAGGCGATCAACACGGCGCAATTGTGCCCACTTGGGACAGACGGTGATGCCTCGGCGGCCATAATCATGCTTGCCGATCTCTAATTGATGAATCATCAATTAATTTTTAGAGAGTGCCGGGCGTCGGCGTATGACTCATCCCAGTGGTTCTCACACCGAG
>JBKQQQ010000266.1:0-6055 GCA_052144275.1 Streptosporangiaceae bacterium | reverse complement strand
CAGCCCGACCACGCCGAACCGGGCTGCTTCGTGGATCAGATCCCGGAACCTGCCATACAGCGCCTTCACGGAACTCACCCTGCCAAGAGTAGCCACGCCGAGGCCCTCAGGCAGTCATTCAGGGCCTGCGTCGCCCGGGTCTCCGGCTTCCGCGAACAGCGCCACATAGGCCCTGCATTTATCAAGCGGTCCGCGTTACGACGGCTCTGCCCGCGGCGCTTGTGTCGCGTGCGGGGCCTCAGGCCGGGACGGGCACCCGGCCTACCGCCGTCTCGTACAGGCTGCCGAGGTACAGCCAGCCGTCGTGCTGACGTACGCCGACGATCTCGCGGTAGGACCCGGCGGGGCCGTGCAGCGACTGGGTGATCAGTCCGTCTGCGCCCAGGCGCGCGACGAGCCCGTAGCGTTGCGCGGCGGGCTGCAGCCGGTCCGGGAGCCGGGCGGCGACGCGCCGCGGTGCCGGGTGCGGCATCAGCCGGTCCACGAGCGGCAGCCGGGGCGACGGAAAGGCGACCCAGTAGGTGCCGTCCCCGGCCGCGGACATGTTGTCGGGTATGCCGGGCAGGCTGGACGCGAACGGCCCGGGGCGGCCGGCGGCGGGACCGGTGAGCGGGATGCGGAGTATGTCGTAGCCCCCGGTCTGCGCGACCAGCAGGAACGACTCGTCCGGCGCCAGTGCCACCCCGTTCGGGAAGTACAGGCCGTCCGCGATGAGGTCGAGATCGGCGGGCGGGCGGTAGCGGAAGATGCGGCCGTTGGGCCGGTGCTCGAGCAGGTCCTGCTTGTAGTGCTCAATGCGGAACCGGGTCGAGCTGTCAGAGAAGTACACGGTGCCGTCGGCCGCGACGGCGGCGTTGTTGGTGAACTTGAGCCGCCTGCCGCCGTAGCTGTCCGCCAGCACCCGGACGCGACCGTTCTCCTCCACCCGGAGCAGTCCCCGGTAGGCGTCGCAGACGATGAGCGTGCCGTCGCGCGGGTCGGCCTCCAGGCCCAGGGGACGGCCATGGGTGTCGGCGAACAGCTCGGCCGCGCCACCGTCCGGGAACCCGGCCGGCCACCGCCAGATCCGGCCGTCCTCGACGCCCGCGTACAGCCGGCCGGCGGCGTCGAACACGACGTCCTCGGGTTTGGCCCCGCCGGGCACCTCCCACCGCTCCACCTGGTCGAGCACCCGGTTGCGGGCGAGCACACCCTCCAGGGCCGGCGCCGGCGGCGGGGTCCACGGCACCGGGTCTGCCCGGGGGTCCGCCTGCTCGCCGGACCGGACCACGATGCTCCACCGTGCTCGTGCCGTCGCGCCTGGCCGCCGCCACGGCTCCGGCTCGCCCACGGTGTTGCGCAGCCTGCCGAGCGGGCCGGCGGACAACTCGACCACGTCACCGGGCGAAAGCCACCGGCCGACCTCGGCCCCGCTGCACCCGGGGACCGTGCCGAGCCCGATCACCGTGCCAGCCGCCAGCCGCTCGCCTGCGCTCGCATAGGCGATGACGTCCGCCAGCGAGTGCTGCATCCCGCGGGTGCTCCCGGAACCCCACACCTCGCCGTTGACGCGGACCTCGACGTCCAGCGCGCCCAGGACGGGCAGGAACTCCGGCGGCGTGACGACGACGGAACCGAGCGCGGTCCCGAAGTCCTTGGACTTCGCCGGACCCATCAGGCCCTCGACCATCTCGCGGAACTGCACGTCGCGGGCGCTGAAGTCATTGACCAGCACGAAACCGCCCACCACGCCAAGGGCCTCCTCCGGTGTCAGATCGCTGCCGTCCCGGGCGATGACGACCCCGATCTCCAGCTCGTAGTCCAGGGCCTGGGCATACGCTGGCCAGCGCACGGTCTCTCCATCGCCGATGAACGTCGCCGGGTTCCCCTTGTAATACAGCGGCTGCTCATACCACAGCGGACGAGGACGCAGCCGCGGGAACGGGCGCCGCGCCAGCCGCTCGAAACCGTCGCTCACCACCCCCGCGGCCGATCCGCGCAACCGCAGCAAACCCCGGCTCACGGCGATCATGTGCTCCTCCCACAGCGAGCAGTCACGAAACGCCACCGGACGGAACGGCGGAGCCAGCAGCGGCGACGGCTCAGCCGGCGGCGCCGCCGAAACCAGCTCCTCCGCGAGCTCGCGGACCTGCTCGCCCGCACCGAGGAACGCCAGCAGATCCGCCGAGACAGGCCCCAGCCGATCCGCACCCGGAACCGTCAGCAGCGGCACCCACCCCCCCTCCCGCCCGACCGCCACGCTCAGCTCACCCGCCGCCGCGCCAACCATCCCAACCCGCATCGCTACCTCCCGGCCGTGCCCGCTACCCCACCATGGTTCCCGAACCGCATGCCATACCGCCAGCCCCCCTCCCCCCTGCCGCAAGGGCATCAGGCAGCGGCCACCTTGAGCCCGCAGATCACCTACATCCGCGCCTGTCAAGGCAGTGCGGGTACGCTCCACTCGCAGCGCCAGCGGCGGCGCGCCGCAGGCGTGCTCGACTTCCCATCCGCGCACGGTCGCCGCGCCCAGCCCGGCGGCCTCCCCGTCGGTACCCAGCTCGGTGACCTCCACAGGGAACCGGCGCTGCGCCCGGCTGGAGCCCGGGAACAGCGCCTCCATCGCCTCGGCCAGCCGTGCCCGGATGCCCGGTGGCCCGGCCACCTGCAGCGGCGTGGACCTGCGGGAGAACTGGCCGTCGAGGATCAGGAAGGGCAGCCCGCCGAAATGGTCACCGTGCAAGTGGGTCACTGCCACGGCATCAACTGCGCCCGGATCCAGCCCCTGGGCCTTGAGCGCCACCAGGCTGGTAGCGCCGCAATCGACCAGCAGCACCTGTCCGCCGCCGGACACGTGGATATACGTCTGGCACCGCCCGCCACTACCGAACGCATCCCCGCTGCCAGCGAAACGGACCCTCATGACGGCATCCTCACGCACCCGGCCGGGGACCCGACAGGCACCCCCCGCGATCAGATGAGTGCGACTTGTTCGGGAGCAGCTGGTGCTTAGTCGTCTTGCCGGCGAGGGCTTTCATCGAGGATCCGGTCGCGGCGGTGGGCCGCGAACCAAGCCGACTGCCGGGACATCCGCTCGGCCGCTGGCGCATCCGGGGTCACCCCGTAGACGGTCCCCGGGAAATCGAGGGATTCCTGGATCGCCCAGATGTGCTGGTGCTGGGCCGGCGGGTAGATCTGCGCCGGATCACCCACGGCAACCCAGCCGACCGGGACCGTGGCACCCGGCGGCAAGACCGTGTTGACCTGCACGACACCATGGATCCGCACCTCGCTGCCCGCCCCCGCGACGCATCCCGGGAACAGGGCAGCACCAGTAGCCAGGAAACAACCGTCGCCAACCCGGGCGCCATTGACGTGAGCATGCGGCCCGACCAGGACATCATCGCCGATGACCGCGGGGTGCCGCGCCCGGCCGCGGATCACGGCGTTCTCCATCACGATGCTGCGGGCGCCGACGCTGATCCGCCCGTCCTCGGCGGTGAGCACGGCCCCGAACAGCACCCGGGCATCGGGCCCGATGCGCACCGCGCCGCACAGGACCGCCGTAGGCGCGACATACGCGCTGGGATGGACCTGCGGGACACTCCCGCGATGCTCGATCAGCACCCACCCAGCTTGCCAGCAACCGGCACCGGTGGCGAACATCCGGACATCACACCCGACCAGCGGCAGAAGCGAGCGTTCTCAGCGGACGGCCATGATGCATGTCTATGCAGCTGAGCGGCAGCAACGGCGAGCCGGCGGTGCAGCCCCGGCTGGAAGGCAATCCGGCCAGCTGCAACCGTTACACCGGGTCATCCGCGGTCCTCACCGGGCCGAGTACCCGACATCTGCGCTGCGCCGGTGACCAGCTCTACCGGGCAGGCAGCCCTGGTGGCCGACGTCTATCAGGAGTGGTTCGCCGGTGCGTCGCCCGCGGTCGCCCAGGACGTCAGCGTGCTGTTCGGGAACGCCAGTGGCCCAGGTAACCCACAGGTCCGGGCCATCCTCAAGGCCCTGCGCGACGGGCCGGCCAATCTGGCGCGGGACATCGGCTCCACGGTCACCGCCGACCCGCGCTGGTGATTCCGCTGTGGAGTGTCAGGAGCCGGGAGGAGAACTCTTGCGGCCTGGGGTATCGGCTCTACTTGCTGTTCTGGGCTGGCTCCCGCGTAGGCACAGGGTTTCCGGTCCGTTTCAATCGGTCGGCGTAGCAACCATGCGGGCCAGGTACCTGCGACCTGCGTCAGACTGCGCTGTCGCGGCCCGGCAGTGGGCGCCGTCCGGTGTCACTGCTTTGCTGTTGGCGGTTGTGTGTGAGGGGCCTTACTTCGCCGGGCATGCCGAGGAGATGAATCAGGCGCAGGCGCTCGTGGTGGTCGCCGCTGAGCTGAGGCTGTTCCTGCGGCCAGGTCGCCGCGGCGACCCGGTGCGGGTGACCGTGGACGGGACCTCGTCGCTGGGTCACGTGGTGCAGTCGCTGGGGGTGCCGCTGACCGAAGTCGGCCGCTTGCTAGTCAACGGCGAGCCGGCCCTGCCCGGATACCGGCCCGGCGGCGGAGATGTGGTGACCGTCGATCCCGTGCCGCGGCCGCAGCGCCTGGAGCCGGCGCGTTTTGTGCTCGATGTGCACCTGGGAACGCTGGCGCGCCGGCTGCGGCTAGTCGGCGTGGACACTGCCTACGCCAATGACGCCGGTGATGATGCCCTGATCGAGCAGGCGAACGCGAGCCGGCGGGTGCTGCTCACCCAAGACCGCGGCCTGCTCTGCCGCCGGAAGCTGTGGCTGGGCGCCTACGTGCGGGGGGCGCGCCCTGATGACCAGTTCCGGGACGTGCTGGACCGGTTCGCGCCGCCGCTTGCGCCCTGGACCCGGTGCCCAGCGTGCAACGGGCACCTGTCCCCCGCCGCGAAGGGATCTGTCGACCCGCTGCTACGCCCCGGCACCCGGCGCACCTACCAGGCGTTCTCCCGCTGCCAGAGCTGCGGCCAGGTGTACTGGCGCGGCGCCCACAGCAAGCGGCTTGAGCAGATCATCGACTCCGCAGTCCGCGCCGTCAGCAATGCCACCGGCAAATAGGAGCTACCAGCAGAAGCGGTTGCCTGCGCCGGGTCTCGGGGACTGCGGCTGGCCGGTTTGCGCTGCTAGCGTCATCTCATGACCTCGCTCCCTGATAGCGCCCGAGCCGTGCTGCAGTCCCCGGCCCTGGCTCACCTGGTGACCTTGAACCCGGACGGCAGCCCCCAGGTGACCGTGGTATGGGTCGGCCTGGACGCCGACGAGATCGTGGCGGCTCACCTTCCCGAGCACCGCAAGGTGCGCAATATCCGCAACGACAGCCGTGTCGGGTCCCCGTACTCTGGCAGGTACTTCCCCGCAGCCAGCGGCAGCTCGCCGGGGTGCACGTACACCGGAAGGTCCCAGCTCCGCGCCAGCTCAAGCGCCGAGCCTGCGTGATCGCCGTGCGTATGCGTCAGCAGGATCGCCGCCGGTCGCGTGCCCGCCCCGGACAAGCGCTCCGCGGCCTGCTTAATCACCTGGCCGCGGTTCGGCCATGAGGTATCGATCAGCACCCACGACAACCCAGACCGCACGAAATAGACATTGGACCCGCTGGCGAAAGCCAGAACACGCCGGGCGCGATTTCGGCGCCTGGGCCGCAGGGCCCCGTCCCGGGGGGTGAGGACTGGGGTCCATGCGGCCCAGGCAGGGGGTTCTCGTGCCCCCCGGGCCCGCCAGGCGACCCTCCCCGCGGAATGAGCGGTGGGGTCTGCGGGCTTGCGGCTATGCTGCCCGGATGCGGTCAATACCGTCAAACGCCGCAGCTGGCAGGGCGCTGTTCCCGGCGGTGCCGTGCCCGGGCAGCTCGCGATCCCGGGCACGGCCGGGCATGGCGCGGGCGGGCACCTATTTGCTGATGACTTCCGGCCCTATGCCGTTGTGCGTGAGGGGCGCACAGTTGGTCCTGGATGGCTGTGGTGCGTCCGGTCCGCGGCACTGCGCGACCGGGCATGAGCCGGCCGGGCAGTGACAGGCGCGGACCGGAGCGGCACAGCATGAGGCGATAGGGGGCAG
>JBKQQQ010000265.1:0-5698 GCA_052144275.1 Streptosporangiaceae bacterium | reverse complement strand
GCGATCCGCGCCGGGATGACGGTGTTCGACCTGGAGCACCTGGAGCTGGCCTATGCCCCGCCCTACGGGGCGGCGAAGGACCCGGTCAACATGGCCGGCTTCCTCGGCGCGAACCTGCTGCGCGGCGACATCGACCTGTGGTATCCGGAGGACTACCCGGACTGCCGCGACCGGGTGACGATCCTGGATGTGCGTACCCCGGCCGAATACGGCGCCTGGCATATCCCGGGGGCGGTCCTGCTGCCGTACACCGAGCTGCGGCAACGGCTAAATGAAGTGCCGCGGGACAAGCCCGTGTACACCTACTGCCGGTCGGGTTTCCGCAGCTACATCGCCTACTGCGTGCTGAAGCACAACGGCTGGGACCGGGTCGCGTTCCTGGCCGGGGGGAAGATGACCTACCACGGTTACCACCGCACGCCGCTGGCAGTGGGCCAGGGCGGCATGCCGATGGTGGCCCACGCTGAGGACGAACTGGCCCAGCGCACCGGCGCGCTTGACCACATCTGACCAGCCGCCAACAGAGCGCAGGCGCGACAGCCAGATCGACGGCCGGCTCCTGACCGCGATTGCAGCTGGCGCGTGGATCGAGGAAGTCCTCGCCACCCAGCGAATTCAGCGCGGAACGAACGGTCGCGCTGGACCTCCGGTGGCGTCGGTGTCGAAGCGGTAGACCAACCCCCAGCGGAGGGCTCGGCCCGTGGCCCGCGCCGCTGGGATGATGGACAGCACTTAGCGCAGCTGGCCATCAGGGGCGTAACGGCGGACGTATCCGCCGCCATAAATCGCCACCCAGGCCACGGGCGTTACCGGCGGTCATTCCGTCCGTTGCTCCGACGTCCCGGCCCCGGCGCCTGCCGGTCTCGAAGTTGTGGTTCTCTCTCACCGATGAAGGCTTTCCACCACGCCGGATCCGGGCCGAACGGCGCGGCCGGCTGGCCGGTGGCACCTGTGTCCACCCGGTAGACCAGGCCGGCGGCCAGATCGGCGCGGCGCTGCTCATCGGTCCAGCCCTCTGTCGCTGTGGTGACGAAGAGCTGGTGCAGGCCGGGGCCGCCGAAGGCACAGCACGTGCACTCCCGGGCCGGGATGGGGTACACGTCGCGCAACGAGCCGTCGGGTGCGTAGTGGTTGACCCGCCCGCCGCCGTAGATGGCCACCCAGAGGTCACCAGCGGCGTCCACCGTCATCCCGTCTGGTGCTCCGATGTCTTCGGGCACGGTGACCAGGACTCGCCCGGCGGAGATCGTGCCGCGGTCACCGTCGAACGTGAACGCGTGGACCACCCGGGTGACGCTGTCTACGAGGTACATTGTCCGGCCGTCGGGGCTCCAGCCGATTCCGTTGGAGATCGTCAGGTCCTCGAGCATCACCTCGGTCTGCCCTGTGCGGTCCAGCCGGTAGAGCGTGCCTCCGCCGGGGTGGTGGTCGTTGGCCAGGGTGCCGCCCCAGAACCTGCCCTGGGGATCGCAGGCGCCGTCGTTCATGCGGGTCCCGGCCGGTGCTACCTGGGCGATGGTGTGCTGGGTGCCGTCGAGCGCGAGGTGGACGAAGCCGCGCCCGGCGCCGAGTATCCAGCCGTCGTCCCCCTGGATGGGGGCGACCATCCCGACCGTTTCCGGCAGCTGGTAGACCCCGACGCGCTCGATCAAGCCGTCGTTGCGGAGCAGGCCTCGGGCGACCCGTCCGGCCAGGATGTCGACGGCCAGCAGCTCGCCGCGGCGGCCGTCCCACCGGATGCCCTCACCGAGTTCGGTCTGCTCGGTATTGCAGGCGACTGCCTGGCCGTCTCGCAGGGGACCGTTTTCCGTGTTAGTTACCATTGTCAGCCTCCGAAATCGACGACGACCTTGATGTCGTCTGGCCCGCGCTGCAGGGCGCCGGCGATGTTCTGGGGCGGGACCCGGCGAGAGATCAGCCGGGCCAGCCAGGCCCGGTCGGCCCGGGCCAGCTCCTCGGCGGCCCGGTAGAAGTGCCGCCGGTTGGCGTTGACTGAGCCGAGGACCACGTTGTTCTGCAGGACGACATCTTTGGCCACGTCGGCCGGAGATAGCCCGCTCGGCGCTCCTCCGCTGCCCACTCCGGTGAGGCAGACCACCCCGCCAGCGCCGACGTGGCGGATCGAGTCGATGATCACCGAGCCGACCCCGGTGCACTCGATCACGACATCGGGTTCCAGGCCCAGGGCGTCAATCGTCCCGGCATGGTAGGTGGCGCCGAGGTCGTCGACGAGCTGAGGCTTGGCGCCGTCGGTGACCTGGTCCAGGACGTGGACGTCCAGCCCGTGCTGGACGCCTATCAGGGCGGCGAGCATGCCGATCGGGCCGGCGCCGGTGACCAGCGCGTGCCGGGGTTCCCAGAAGGCCCGCGCTCGCATGGCCGCGACCAGTTCCCAGGCCTTGGCCACCACGGTGGTCGGCTCGAGCAGCACTCCGAGGATGCCGAGGGAGGGGTCGAGCTTGGTGAAGTACCCGGGTTCGATCCGCCAGCGTTCGGACATGAACCCGTCGATCTGCTTGATGCCCCGCTCGGTGTACTGCCCGTTGCGGCACATGTCCCACTCACCGACGGCGCAGTTGGGGCAGGGCACCGGGTCGGGGCGGCGGACGATCCCGACGATGAGGTCGCCGGCCTGGAGGCCGCTGCCCGGCCCGGGATCCACGACCCGGCCGAGCGACTCGTGGCCGAGGATGAGCCGGTCCCGCCCGGGGGGCGCCCAGCCGTAGGCGCCCGAGGCGATCTCGACGTCGGTTCCGCAGATGCCGACGGCCGCCGCCTGGACCAGGATCGAGCCGGTGCTCTGGTCCGGTTCGGGGACCTCCTCGAAGCGAACCGACCCCGCAACCCCCGGCTGCACCGTGACGGCCTTCATGACTGCTCCCCAGATAGCCTTTTCCGCTGGCCCGCAGGCGCGATCGGGATCACCGGGAGTTGAACTCTGGGTCGCGGGAGAGCTGGCAGTGCCCCGCGCCCGGCAGCGCTTACCGCGGGACGATCGGCCCGCAGCCGCGCACATGACGGACAGAGGTCGCGGTCCAGAAGGGCCGCCATGTGATCCGGCAGGCGATCGCGGATGAATTGCCGGTGCGCGGGTGTCTGCGTCGGCGCTCCGCATTCGCTGCAGGTCAGCAGCGGCTGTTCGCACACGGTGGTTCCCGTGATGATCGTGCGGCGCACGAGGCCCGGCATGGCGCCGCCGGCGAACAGGCCGGCCTCATCCTCGATCCGGATAGCGCCGGTCGGGCATACCTGGCTGCAGGCGCCGCAGCCGATGCACAGCCCGGCTGGGCGGGTGAAGTCGAAGTAGGCGAGCCGGCCGGCGTCGGTGTCTGCCATGCGCAGCGCGTCGACGCCCATCTCGCTGCAGGCTGCCATGCACAGACCGCAGCCGATGCAGACGTCGCAGCGCAGGCAGCGGCGCGCCTCGTCGTGTGCCATCGCGTCGGTCAGGCCCTCCTCGATCTCGACGTAGTTGCCGAGGCCGACAACTTCTTCGACGGTCCGTTCGGGCATCACGGCACGAGGGAGATGCGTGCGCTCACCCGCCGCGACGTGCAGGGGAAGCACGTCGGCTCGGCGCACCGCCGTGCCGGTCGCGTTGTCCATGGGCTCCCCGCGCAGCCAGGCATCGATCGCGTTCGCGGCGATCTTCCCGGAGCGGATGGCCTCTACGACCGTCCGCGGGCCGTGCTCGACGTCGCCCCCGGCATAGACGCCTGGCACCTTGGTCATCAGGCTCTTCGGGTCGGTGAGGATGAAGCCGTGGGTGGTCTCGACCCCGCTGCCGTCCAGGATCGTCAGGTCGGTGCCCTGACCGGTGGCGAGGATCACGTAGTCGCCCTCGAGCGTCAGCAGGCGGGCGGCGTCGAACTTCGGATCGAACTTTCCGGTCTCGTCGTGGACCTGCTCGCAGAACTGGAAGGTGACCTCGCCGTCCGCCCCGATCCGGACCGGGCCCCAGCCGGGGTGCAGCTGCACGCCTTCCCCGACGGCGTTCTCGATCTCGTGGGCGCTGGCCGGCATCTCGCGGCGTTTTTCAAGGGAGACCATGTCGACGTGGGTCGCGCCTTGGCGCAGAGCCGTCAAGGCGACGTCGATCGCGACGTTGCCACCGCCGACGACGATCACCCGCGGCCCCACCCGGACCGGCTCGCCGCTGCGCACGTCCCGCAGGAAATCGATGCCCCCTAGCACGAAGGACTGATGGACACCTTCGATCGGGATCAGGCGCGAGCGCTGGGTGCCGAGGCCGAGGAACACGGCGTCGTAGTCCTTGCGGAAGGCATCGAGGCTGCCGACCTCGGCGCTGGTGCGGATCGCGATTCCGAGCGCCCGGATCTGGTCGAGCTCCTGGTCCAGGAGGTCGGGCGGCAGGCGGTAGGCCGGAATGCCGTAGCGCAGCATTCCGCCGGCCTTCTCCTGCTCCTCCAGGATCTCGACCTCGTGACCGAAGGTGCGCAGGTAGTAGGCAGCAGTGAGACCGGCTGGACCGGAGCCGACGATGCCGATCCGCTTGCCGCTGTCCGGCGCGATCTCGGGTTTCGGGTAGCCGCCGTCGGCGAGGCAGTGCTCGGCCGCCTTGGCCTTCATCGGCCGGATGAACACGGCGCCGTTGCTGCCGCCGCGAACGCAGGCCGATTCGCACGGCGCGGGGCAGACCAGGCCACAGGTCAGCGGCAGCGGGTTGTCACGCCTGATGACCTCGATCGCCGCCCGGTAGTCGCCATAGCCGATGTGAGCGATGAAGCTCGGGATGTCGATGTTGGCCGGACACGTGCCGTGACACGGCGCGGCCTGGTGCTCGAAGCACAGCCCCTCCGGGCAGGACTCGCGCCGGGCGTGACACTCCCACTGCTCGCGGTAGTAGCGCAGCGAGCTGCCCAGCGGCCATGCGGCCGCCAGCCCCTGCGCGCCCAGCCCGAGCGCGACTTCGTCGAGCGCCCGGAGATGGGCGGCGTCACCGCGGCCGAGCGTTAGCTCGGCCACCAGGCGGCCGGCACGGGCGAGCAGGGGGCGCACCGGATCGCCTTCGGCGTTGTCGGCGAGCTGCCAATGCCGGTAGAGCGCGCGGCGCGTCTGGCGCAGAAGGCACGCGCCCTCGGCCATCACCATCAGCGTGGACGGCACGGGCACGACGCCGGCGGAGGCGAGCGACAGCGGCCGGCACGATACGCCGGCCGCGGAGAGCGGCAGGAAGCCGCCCAGGCCGTCGTCGAAGACGAGCACCGGGTCCTGGCCTGCCACCTCAACGCCACCACCCCAGGCGTCGATCTGCCGCCGCAGGCTCTGTGACTGGGCGAGCTCGACCAGGCCGCGCTGCTTGATGCCGCGCCGCAGCGTCAGCAACGACGCCTCGGGGCCCGACGCGCCGGCGAACAGGAGGGCGATCCGGCACCAGGTCTCAGGCGTGTGGATGAGCCGTGAGGCGCCGGCGGGCGGCCCCTCCGCCCACGGGCCGGGGTGGCTGTCGCGCCGCACCTCCAGCTGCATGCCGGGCGTGGTGACGTGGGCGAGTGAACGGATCGCGTCGACGGCGTTCAGGAGGGCGGCTTCGTGACCGTTCAGCTCGGCCGGGAGGCGCAGCTGGACCTCGCGGCTGTCGCGCAGGCCAGCGGCGATCAGCACCCCCTCGGCCAGCAGCCGCGGAGCGCCATCGAGGACCGCAGCCGTGCCGCGGGCGCGCACATCAAGGCCGGTG
>JBKQQQ010000264.1:0-8460 GCA_052144275.1 Streptosporangiaceae bacterium | reverse complement strand
CGTCACCGCGGTCAGCACCCCGTAGGCCGCACAGACGGACAGTAGGTTCATCACCGCCGCCTTGACCGCGATGACCACCGAACGGAACACCACGAGCAGCAGCACCATCGACAGCGCGACGACCACGCCGATAAGCCACGGCAGCCGCTTGCCGACCAGGTTGGTGAAGCTGACGTTGGCCGCGTTCGGCCCGGTAACGTAGGCGATCAGCCCGGATCCTGCCTGCCCGGGCCCTGCCTGCCCGGGCCCTGCCTGCCCGGGCCGGGGCAGCACGGTGTCCTCCAGCCGGTTGACCAGCGCATTGGTGGCGGCGTCCTGCTCGCCGGTGGCGGGGTAGGCGATCAGCATGGCCGCCTGCCCGTCGCGGCTGACGGCCGGTGCCGTCACGTCCGCGATCCCCGGCGTAGCCGCGATCGCTTTCTGCAGCGAGGTCAGCGCGGTGCGGGCCCGGGGGGACACAGTGCCCCCTGGGGCTCCGCTGACCCGGGGGATACCCCCGGACCCCCGTGGCCCAGACCCCGATGGCCCCAGACCCTCCCGCGAGGACACGTCAGAGGGCGTCACCCTGGCCGCCACGATGAGCGGCGCGTCGAATCCCGGCCCGAATCCCCTCGCCATCGTCGCGTAGCTGGCGTACCCCATGGTGCCCCGCGCCTGCGCGGACTCATCGGGCATGGACAGCTTCATGACCAGCGCGGGCGCGGCCAGGATCAGGATGAACGCCGCGGCCGCGATGGTCGCGAGCACCGGGTGCTTCTGGACCACGCCCGCCCACCGCTCGGCCGCGTGCTTCTCTTCTCCCGAACGGACCGGGTTCCCCGCCCCGGCGCCCGCTGTCAGCCCCCTGGCGTGGCGTGCGCGTCCGAACACCTTGCCCCCGAGGAAGGTGTTCAGCCGCGACGGCCGGGCCAGGCGGTTCCCGGTGAACCCGAGCAGCGCGGGTACGAGCGTGAGCGAGGCGATCACGGTCATGGCCACGGTGGCCGCCGCCGCGATCGCGACCCCGTTCATCAGCGCCTGGCGCAGCACGAGCAGCCCCAGCATGCCGATGACCACGGTGGTGCCGGCGGTGAGCACGGCACGGCCCGCCGTGCGCATCGCGATGACCACCGCGTCCTGGGCCCTTTGCCCCTCGCTCAGCTCGGCCCGCTGTGCTGGCCCGGGGGGACACTCTGCTCCCCCGGGACCCTGCTGACCCGGGGGACACCCCCGGACCCCCATGGCCCGGACCCCATGGCCCGGAGCCCCCCGCAGTTCCTCACGGAACCTGGTCACGATGAACAGCGCGTAGTCCACCCCGACGCCCAGGCCGATCATGGCGGCGACGATGGGGGAGAACGAGGGTGCCGGGAAGACGTGGCCGAGCAGCGCGATCAGCGAGAGCCCGGACCCGATGCCCATCAGCGCGGTGGCGATCGGCAGCCCCATCGCCAGCAGCGACCCGAACGCGATCAGCAGCACGATCGCGGCCGCGCCGACGCCGATCCCGTTGGACGCGCCGCCGTACGGCGTCTCGGCCAGGTCCACCACATCGCCGCCCAGGCTGAACGTCACGCCGTGCCCGCTCGCCGCGGTGGCGTCGTGCATCAGCGCGGTGGCCTCGCTGTTCGCGATGCTGGCGCCCTGGACGTTGAACTGGATGGTGGCGTAGGCGATGTGCCCGTCCGCGGAGACGTGCCCCGGCGTGGTGTACGGGTCGGTCACGCCGGTGACGTGCGGTGCCTGCCGGAACGGCGCCAGCGCCCCGGTGACCCTGGCCTGCACCGCCGGGGAGGTGACCGTCGCGTCCGAACGGATCGCCAGCGTGAGCGTGTCGCCCGACTGCCGGGCGAAATGCTGGTTGAGCAGCGTCTGGCCGGGGTCGCTGCCGGTGAAGTCGTTCTGCGCCGCGGCGCCGAACCGCGTCCACAGCGTGATCAGCGACGCTACCCCGGCGATCCACACCAGCACCGTGATCCAGCGATGCCGATAGCATGCGCTGCCCACCCGGCCAAGCAGCCCAGGATTCGTTGACATAGCGATCTCTCCTACGAGCCAGCGGAGTTTTACTAGCACCCCCAGGCTCTCCGGATGCGCCCCCGAGCGCGTCGTACGAGCGAAGACACTTGCCCGGCTCACGTACTCCCGCCGAGTACTCCCCCCGTAGTACGCGCCCCATAATCCCAGCGCGGACTCCCCCCGACGGCGGGTGCCCGGCACTCCCGGGAACGAATTGCGGTGTTTAGGCCGATCGCGTCAACCAGGACGATAGGCTCCGCGTCTCATTCAGTGAGGCTCGACGAAAGCGGGACGTCGAGCCTCGTTTTACTGCCCGGCTCCTGCCGCCGGTCCCTCAGCCGACCAGGTGGGTGTACACGACGATGTTGTCGAGGTACTGGCGGGCCGCGGTATCGAACGGGCCGCCGCAGGTGATCAGCCGGAGCCCGGGATAACGCGTGTCGCCGTAGATCATCCCCGACGGGAACGTCGCCTTGGCGACTTCCTGCACCCCGTCCACCGAGAAGGTGGCGGTCCGGCCGTCCGCGCGAACCACCTCGACTAGCTCGCCGCGGGTCAGGTCCTTGATGTTGTAGAATACCGACGGCCCGGTGAACGAATCGACATGGCCCAGGATGATCGACGTGCCGTCCTGGCCTGGAGTGACGCTCCGGTCATACCAGCCCGCCAGGTTGTGGTTGGCCAGCGGCGGCACCTGGATCGAGCCGTCGGCGGCGCGGCCGAGCCGCATGACGGCCGCGTCCACGCGCAGTGACGGGATGATGATCCGTACCGGTGCCGACGCCCTCAGCGCCGCCGCGGTGTCAGCCGCCGTCCGGGGCGGCGTCGTCTGTACCGTGGCCGGGACCGTGGTGGCGCCTCCCGTCAGGGTGTGGGCGGATCCGGATAGCGCCCGGAAGACGGCGTACGTCCCGCCGATAACCAGCACCAGGCCGGCCAGTGCCGTCGCCGCGCGAGCGCCCGGCCGCCTCGGGCGGCGGACCGGGCGCCCGCGCGGACCCGGGGGCCCGCGCAGGTCGCGAGGCGGCCCGCGCAGGTCCGGGGCCTGGCGCGGGCCCGGGGCCTGGCGCGGCTCCGGGGCCTGCCGATCTGGAGGCCAGCCGTCGTGGCGTGGCCCTCCGAGGAGGAGGCTCTCGCCGTGCTGGGTGCGCTTCCCGCGTCGCGGGGCTGCCATATCCGGTTCCTCAGCTGGTCAAGCCGCGCCTGCGCCTGAGCGTATAGAGGGTGATGGCCAGGCCGGCCAGCACCGCGCCGGCGCCGGCTGCGGCGAGCGGCAGGTCGCTGCCTGGATGCAGGCTGCCGCCACCGCCGGTGTTCGGTGCTCCGGGAGCGGCCGCTGGCGCGGAGGCGGTCGCGGTGCCGGCGGTACTCGCGGCCGCCTGCACCATGACCTGCGTGGTGGTCGTGGTGGTCGTGGCCGCCGTACAGGTGACGGCCACCGTGACGGCCGTCTGCTCACGCAATCGCGCCGCGAACGTGTGCGGCGCGAAGATGCTGGCCAGCCCCGCCTTCGTCGGCATCCACGGCCCGGTCAGCCGGAACATCCCGTTCCCTGTGTCGGTCAGCCCGGTCATCGGGACGCTGCCCGCATACGTGCCGCCCAGGCTAGCCACGCCCGACACGGACATCGGCGAGGCGGTGACGGGAAACGCGGAGCCGAGCGTGCTCGCGGGCGCGGAGAGCGTCACCATGTCCTGCATGCCGACGGTGGCCGGTCCCGTCGCGGTCAAGCTCATCGGAACCTGGCTGGCGGTCGTGGTGGACGAGCCGACCGTTACCGTGCACGCGTACGTCTGTCCTGGTGCGCCGGTCGCGGTACCCGCCGCCGCGGTGACCTGGACCGTGGTCGCTGACGAGGTGGTGCAGGTGAGCGGGGCCTGCTGGGCAGGCGAGGCCGAGCCTGCCGAAGCCGAGCCCGCCGGGGTCAGCGTGAGGGTCGGCGGGACCTCCACGGCGGCCGGGCCCGGGCCCGTCTGGGTGGCGGAACCGCTCGCGGTCATGGCGGGCAACTGTGTCATGCCGCCTGCGGTCGTGCCCAGGTAACCGCTCTGGCCGGACAGGTTCACCGCGGTGCCGGACATCCCGTTGGCGCTGGCGGTGCCGGCGATGTCGAGGTAACTGAGCTGGGGCAGCGCCGACGCCGTGGCGGCCGGTACCTGGACCGGCTGAGTGACGAGTTTCACCGTCACGGTGGTTCCGGTGCTTTCGGCGGACAGCGCCGCGGGGATGTTCAGCGGCGCCAGGCTCTGGCCGTAGGCGGCCAGGCTGCATGAGTAGCCGACGGGCACGCCGCCGGTCGTTGGGCCGGCTGCGCCGGCCGTCGCGGCGAGGCCGAACAGTCCTGCTCCCGCGAGCGCAAGCAAGCTTGCCGCGCGCACTGCCGAACCTCGCACGGTCCCTTGGTGGTACACGTTTCCGATCCTCCTGGTGTGCGATGACCCGCTCTAAGGACCCGCTCCAGGTGCCTTTACGTGTGACTGCAGTTGCCGTGACCAATCCGGTCAGGATCGGCCGAAGGTTGTGCGTGTGCCGCTGGGGGCACGAGACACGAGCCTACGGACGGGCCGGCGGTTACGGGCCGCTGTTCGCGAACCGTCATAACTGCGCGGTCGCCCGTGGTGCCATGATGGGGTTCCGTGGATGTCGTTACGGTGAAGCGCAGGCGTCGTGCCGTCGGCGTCGCTCTGGCGCTCGCCGTGGCGCTGCCGGCCGCGGCGTGCAGCGGAGGGTCGGCGGCACCCCCGCACCGTTCGGTCACATTGTCGCCTTCTGCGGTCGCGGCGGCGCAGCCGTTCCCGGTAGCGGAGAACAAGCGGCCGGGCACGTCGGCCTGGCGGATCACTGACCTCGGGCCGGCCGACGCGATCGACGGGTACGCCGATCAGCAGAGCGTGCTGCCCGGCCAGAGCTTCCGCCTGTACGTGTCGACCACGGCGAAGTCGTTCCGGGTGGACGCGTTCCGCTTCGGCTGGTACTCCGGCCACCAGGCGCGCCTGGTGTGGACGTCGCCAACCACGCGCGGGCAGCTCCAGACCGCGGTGGACATCGCGCCGGGCACGCACATGGTGACCGCCCCGTGGCGGCCGTCGATGACGATCACCACCACGAACTGGCCGGCGGGCTCCTACCTGCTGCGCCTGGACGCGTCCAGCGGGGCCGAGCGGTACGTGCCGATCACGGTCCGGTCGGCGAGCACGGCCGGGGCGGTGGTGATCCTGGACGACAACACCACCTGGCAGGCGTACAACACCTGGGGTGGCTACAGCCTGTACCAGGGCCCGGACGGGCTGCCGTCCGACCGTGGTTACGCGGTGAGCTTCGACCGCCCCTACGACGGCGACGGCGCGGTGCGGTTCCTGGCCTTCGACGAGGCCGCCACCGCGCTGGCCGAACACACCGGGGTCCCGCTGGCCTACGAGACCGACGTCGACATCGACCAGCACCCGGGGATCCTGGCCGGCGCCCGCGCGGTCATCTCCCTCGGCCACGACGAGTACTACTCCCAGGCGATGCGGAACGCCCTGCTGACCGCCAGGAACGCCGGCACGAACCTGGCCTTCCTCGGCGCGAACGCCATCTACCGGCACATCAGGCTCGCTGACGGGGACCGGGTCGTCATCTGCTACAAGGTCGCCACCCTCGACCCGCTGTACGGCAAGGACGACGCGGAGACGACGCAGCAGTGGCGGGACCCGCCCGACCCGCGGCCGGAAAGCGTCATCACCGGGGTGTTCTACGAGTGCAACCCGGTGAGCGCCCCCTGGGTCGTCTACGATCCGTCGAACTGGATCTTCGCCGGCACCGGCGCGTATGCGGGAGAGAGCTTCCCCGGCATGGTGGGACCCGAGTATGACCGGCTTGACCCGGCCGTCCCGTTCCCCCGGCCGATGCAGGTGCTGGCGCACTCGCCGCTGACCTGCGACGGCTACTCCACTTACTCCGATTCGGTGTACTACACGGTCGCCAGCGGGGCCGGGGTGTTCGCCTCGGGCACGATGCGCTGGGTGTGCGCGATGCGCGGGCCGTCCTGCGGGCACGGCCTGAACCGGGCCGCCGAGCGGTTCGTCGACCGGGCCACGCAGAACCTGCTCCGGGCCTTCGCGGCGGGTCCCGCCGGGAAGGCGCACCCGGCGCAGGATAATGTCGCCCAGGTGAAACCGCCGAACATCCCGGCCTTGTACGACGGCGTCGACTGACTCTGAGGGGGCGGCGGGGATCGTGGACGATATCGACGCGCGCATCGTGGCCGCCCTGATCAAGGACGCCCGCGCCAGCTACGCCGTGATCGGCAGCGAGGTCGGGCTGTCCGCCCCCGCGGTCAAGCGGCGGGTGGACCGGCTCCGGGCCGCGGGCGCGATCACCGGCTTCTCGGCCCGGGTGGACCCGGCGGCCATGGGCTGGACGACCGAGGCGTACGTGGAGCTGTTCTGCGGCGGGCGTACCTCGCCCGAGGAGATCGCCACGGCGGTCCGGCGGTACCCCGAGGTGGTGGACGCGTGCACGGTCACCGGGGAGGCGGATGCCCTGGTCCACATCAGGGCGGCCGACGTCAGGCACTTCGAGGACGTGATGGAGCGTATCCGGGCCGAGTCGTTCGTGGTCCGGACCAAGAGCGTGATCGTGCTTTCCCGGCTGGTCGACCGGGCCGATGCGCTGGCGCCGTTGCGCTGAATCGGATATATAGGTGGCGGTTGACCAGCTAAAGTCGTGCCCATGTCGGAGTTTGAGCAAGATCCGAGTGCTAATACCGGGCGGTTCCGGGCTTTTGTCGAACGCGGCGACGACGACACGTCGCGGTCGCGGCGCTCGCCGGCCTCGCCCGCCGTGCTGATTGTCGCGGGCGTGGTGATCCTGGCGATCGTCATCGTCATCGTCGCCCTCGCCTAGTGAAATGACCGTCACGTCGACGTCGCGCGTCGCGACGGAGCGCGGCGAGCGCTACCGCAAGCAGCTCGCCAGCCATTTCGGGAACAAGGTCGAGGTCGTCGAGGAGCCGTCCGGCACGGTGCTCAGGTGGGGGTTCGGCGGCACCACGACGCTCACCGTCGAGGCCGATGCCCTGGTCATGCGGGCCGATGCCGACGACGCCGAGACGCTTGACCGGGTGAAGGACGTGACCGGCAGGCACCTGGAGCGTTTCGGCGAAAAGGACGGCTTGGTCGTCACCTGGCAGTAGCCTGGCGTCTCACGTCTGGTCAGGCGCCCGTGACATCCTGTGGGTATGGCGACTGTGCCCGCCAAGAGCGGCGTCGAGGAAAATGACGAGCACCATCGGCTGACCGCCGTCCAGGGGCTAGCCGCGCTCTCCCTCGACGCGCTGTCCTCTGTCGCCTACGGCCCAGAGGCCATCCTGGTCGTGCTGGTCGCGGCCGGCGCCACCGCCCTGCACTACTCGGTGCCGATCACCGGCGCGATCGTCGTCCTGCTCGCCGTGCTCGTGGTGTCCTACCGCCAGGTGATCGCGGCGTTTCCCAACGGCGGCGGCGCGTACGCCGTGTCCAAGGCGCACCTGGGCACCCAGGCCAGCCTGGTCGCCGCGGCGTCGCTGATCGTCGACTACGTGCTGAACGCGGCCGTCGGCGTGTCGGCCGGCATCGAGGCCCTCTACTCCACGTTCCCGGTGCTCTATGGCGCCAGGATCTGGCTGTGCCTGGCCGTGCTCGCCCTCATCACCGGGCTGAACCTGTGGGGCGTTTCTGAGTCTGCGAAGGTCTTCACGGTCCCGACGCTGCTGTTCATCCTGTCGATGGCGGCGGTGATCGTCGGCGGCCTGATCCGCACCAACCCCGCGGTGGCGCTCAACCATCAAATCGGCCCGTCCACCGAGGCGATCGGCATCCTGCTGCTGCTGAAGGCGTTTGCCTCCGGCTGCTCGGCATTGACCGGGGTGGAGGCGATCGCGAACGCCGTGCCGGAGTTCCGCAAGCCGCGGGCGCGCCGCGCGCAGCACACGGAGATGTGGCTCGGCATCCTGCTGGGCACCATGCTGATCGGCCTGGGGATCCTGATCCGCAAGTTCCACGTGGTGCCGCACTCCAACATCACCGTGCTCGCCCAGCTCACCGAGGCGTCGCTCGGCCACAACTTCGTCTACACCGCGATCGGGCTCATCACCACGGTGCTGCTGGCGCTGGCCGCCAACACCTCGTTCGGCGGCCTTCCGGTGCTGACGGCCCTGCTGGCCAAGGACAATTTCCTGCCCCACATGTTCGGGCTGCGCGCGGACCGGCAGGTGCACCGCTACGGCGTCGTGGTGCTGGCCGTCCTGGCCGCCGCCCTGCTGGTGGCGTCCAAAGGCGATACGCAGGCGCTGATTCCGCTGTTCGCCATCGGGGTGTTCGTCGGGTTCACTCTGTCCCAGTTCGGCATGGTCAAGCACTGGAGGATCGAACGGTCCCGCGGCTGGATGACCCGGGCGGCCATCAACGGCTTCGGAGCCGTCCTGACCACGGTGACCACGAT
>JBKQQQ010000263.1:0-5001 GCA_052144275.1 Streptosporangiaceae bacterium | reverse complement strand
GACGACCCCCCCAGACCCCCCCGGCGGGCCTCGGCACCAAGTTCGGCGCCTACGCCGAGGACGCCGAGGTCTTTTACTGGATCAGGGCGGGCGCCCCGGTCGGCCGGCGGTGCCTGGAGGCCCAGGTCATGGACTGGGCCGACGACGTGGCCTACTCAGTGCACGACCTGGAAGACGGTTTTCACGCCGGCCTCATCACCTTCGAGAACCTCAAATCTCCGGCCGAACGGGCCCTGGTATCCCGCACCACCGCCACCACCTACTGTGACGAGGACGAGGCCGAGCTCACCGAGATCCTGGACGCGCTGCTCGCCCTGGATATGTGGCCCGATTCCTACGACGGCGGCCCCGCCGCCGCGGCCGCCCTGAAGGACCTGACCAGCGAGCTCATCGGCCGCTTCTGCGTAGCCGCCCAGCAAGCCACCATCGCCGCCGCCCGCCTCACCCCCTCCAGCACCACTAGCCCTTCCAGTCATACCAGCCCCATAGGTCACTCCCTCACCCGCTATGCCGCGGACCTCATCGTGCCGCGGCGGCAGCGGCTGGAGTGCGCGCTGCTCAAGGGGATCACCGCCCACTACGTGATGACCCGGGCGGGAGTGGCCGCGGCCCAGGCCCGGGAGCGCGAACTGCTGACCGAACTGGCCCACGCCATCGAGCGCGGCGCCCCCCGCACGCTCGACCCGCTGCTGCGCCCGGCCTGGGAGGCGGCCGGAACCGACGCCGCGCACCGCCGGGTCGTCATCGACCAGGTGGCCTCGCTCACCGACACGTCGGCCATCGCCTGGCATCACCGCCTCTGCGCGCCAGGCGCGTCGTAGCCTGGGACGTCAACGACGACATCCAGTCCCTCATCAGCGCCGCCCGCCCAATAGACCCCGCCCGCCCAATAGACCCCGCCCGCCTCACCAACCCCGACATCCCCCTAGCCGAGGTCTAACCCGCGCCCCAGACCGTGCTCGCCCGGTTGCCCCGTTCAGCGCGAACAGGCCCCGCCAGTCACGGCAGCGAGCACGCGGGCGGGATCCGTCAGGTCGGGCAGGACGACGTGCGCGCCGGCCAGGTCCGCTGCTGGGTAACTGCCGGTCGCGACGGCCACGACGCGGGCTCCGGCGGCCAGCGCGGCCTCGACGTCCAGCGGCGTGTCACCGATCAGGACGGTGGACGAGCCGGAAAAGTCGGTTCCGTAGGCCTCGCGGGCCGCGCGCCGGGCCACCGCCACCAGTTCGGCCCGGACCTCGTGCGCGTCGCCGTACGCGCCGACGTCCAGGTCGAGATGGTCGCCTAGCCCGGCCAGGCGCAGCTTCAGCGCCGCCAGCGGCTTGATGTTGCCGGTGAGCACCGACTGCCGGATGCCGCCGGAAGCGAGCGCCGCGACCGCGTCCGACGCGCCGGCCAGCGGCCGGACCTCCGCGCGCACGGCGCCGTCCGCCGCGGCCCGGGCCAGCGCGGCCAGGAACGCGTCAACCCAAACCCGCGACACCCCGGCGAGCGCGAGCGTGTCCCCGATGATGGCCCGGTCGGTCCGCCCGGCCTTGGGCGCGACCGCGGTCAGCTCACGGCCGAACATCTCCCGGAACACCACCTCGTACAGGCGCGTGCCCAGGCCGTCGGCACTCACCAACGTGTAGTCGACATCCCACAGCGCAAGCAGATCAGCCACCCGCCCAGGCTAAGGGCTGACGGCTGGTAGTCCCTGATCAGTGTGTCCATCGCGTCCATGCCCGGATGTCGGCGGGCGGGACTAGACTCGCGGCGACGGGGTGACGCAAGCGGAGGTGGCTGATGGCGGGGCGGATCCGCGACGAAGACATCGCGGCGGTTCGCGAGCGCTCACCCATCGACGAGGTGGTCGGCGAGTACCTGCAGCTGAGGAACGCGGGCGGCGGCTCACTCAAGGGGCTATGCCCGTTCCACGAGGAGAAAACACCCTCGTTCAACGTCACCCCTGCGCGAGGACTCTTCTACTGCTTCTCGTGTGCCGAAGGCGGCGACGCGATCAAGTTCGTGCAGAAGATCGACGGGCTCAGCTTCGTCGAGGCCGTCGAGCGGCTGGCCGGCCGGGCCGGCATCGACCTGCGCTACGAGCAGGGCGGCTACGTTCCAGGGCAAGAGCAGAGCCAGCGGCGCAGGCTGATCGACGCGCACCGGGCCGCCGCCGAATTTTATGCCGAACGACTGGGCGGATCCGATGCGGCACACGCTCGTGCCTTCCTGGCCGAGCGCGGTTTCGAGCTCGCCGAGGTCGAGCGGTTCGGCGTGGGCTACTCGCCGAAGGCGTGGGAAGACCTGACCAGGCACCTGCGCGGCCGCGGCTTCACCGACAGCGAGCTGATCGCCGCGGGCCTGGCCATCCAGGGCAACCGCGGGCCGCGGGACCGGTTCCGCGGCCGGCTGATGTGGCCCATCCGCGACCTGTCCGGCGACGTCATCGCGTTCGGCGCCCGCAAGCTAGACGCCGACGAGGACGGGCCCAAGTACCTCAACACGCCGGAGACCTCGCTGTTCCGCAAGAGCACCGTGCTGTACGGGGCGGACCTGGCCAAGCGCGAGATCGCGCAGCGCAGGCAGGCGGTCATCGTGGAGGGCTACACCGACGTGATGGCCTGCCACCTGGCCGGAGTGCCGACCGCGGTGGCCACCTGCGGCACCTCGTTCGGCGAGGATCACGTCAAGGTGCTGCGCCGGCTGATCATGGACACCGAAGGGTCGGCCGGCGAGGTCATCTTTACCTTTGACGGCGACGCGGCCGGGCAGCGGGCGGCGCTGCGCGCGTTCGGCCTGGAGGAGAAGTTCGTCACCCAGACGTTCGTGACCGTACAGCCCGACGGCCTGGACCCGTGCGACGTACGGCTGGCACACGGCGACGCGGCCGTGCGCGACCTGGTCGCCCGCCGGGTCCCGCTGTTCGAGTTCGCCGTCAAGGGCGTGCTCGGTCACCACAACCTGAACACCACAGAAGGTCAGCTCGCGGCGCTGGACGAGGCCGCGCCGATCGTGGCCAAGATCAAGGACCAGGGGCTGCGCACCAGGTACGCGGTCAACCTGGACCGCTGGCTCGGCCTGATGGATGAGCGGTTCGTGCTGGCCCGGGTGCGGGCTCATGCGGGGGACACGGGGTCCGGGCGCCGCAGGTCCGGCCAGGACCGCAAGCAGGAGGGCCGGGGCGGGCGGCCCGGATCGTTCGGGACAAATGGGGCGGAGAATGGCGGGCCGCGGGGGGCCGGCGGCCAGCCCTACGACCTGGGCGATCCCGTCGTCACGGTGGAGCGGGAGGCGCTGAAGCTCGCGGTCCAGCGGCCCGGGCTGTGCGGGCCCGAGTTCGACGCACTGGGCGCGGACGCGTTCACCGCGCCCGTGCACGGCGCGGTGTTCGCCCTGATCGCGGCGTGCGGCGGCACGTCGGCCGGCGGCGGCAGCGGCCGGGAGTGGGCCGCCCGGCTGCGGGAAGCGGCGCCGAACGAGCGGGCGCAGGGGTTCGTGACCGCGCTGGCCGTGGAGCCCCTGCGGATCGACGGCGAACCGGACGCCAAGTACGCCGACGTCCTGCTCGCCAAAGTGGGTGAGCTCGCCGTCAGCCGGGAGATCGCCTCGGTCAAGGCCCGGCTGCAGCGCATGAATCCGGTGGAAGAGCAGGCCGGTTACAACAGGATGTTCGGGGACCTGGTGGGGCTGGAGAAACGCAGGAAGGCGCTGCTTGACCGGGCCGCCGGGGCCTGAAACCGGGGAACCATCAATTATCGGCCGGGGCGCCGAGCCGGTTAAGTAGCCGGGGAGTAACAAAATTAGGTCCCCCGTAACCATGGGATCGTGGCGCAGACTGGTCCCGTGACCCTCACCGTACTAACGAACGGACCATCACCAGCAGAGCAGCTGACGGATCTCGTGGCGCTAGGACGGGAGCGCGGTTCCCTGACCATGGCTGATGTCATGGTGGCGCTCGACCGCGCCGACCTTCCGCCGGAAGCCATCGACGCGGCGGTGCGCGCGCTCACCGAGGAGGGCGTCGACGTGCTCGACGTGCCGACGGAGGACGACACCGAGGCCGACATCCGGCAGGCTGAGCGGGGAGCCGATGTTAGCCGGCGGGCCGCGACCAGCGACCTGGTCCGGATCTACCTCAGGGAGATCGGCCGCGTGCCGCTGCTGACCGCCGAGGACGAGGTGGAGCTGGCCAAGGCCATCGAGGCGGGCCTGTTCGCCGAGGAGAAGCTTGGCGGCGGCTTCCCGATCCTCGGCGCCGTCCACGGCGACCTGGAGCTGCTCGTCGGCGAAGGGGTCAGGGCCAAGCAGCGGCTGATCGAGGCGAACCTGCGGCTGGTGGTGTCGATCGCCAAGCGCTACATCGGGCGCGGGCTGGTCTTCCTCGACCTCATCCAGGAGGGGAACCTCGGGCTGATCCGCGCGGTCGAGAAGTTCGACTACACCCGCGGCTACAAGTTCTCCACGTACGCCACCTGGTGGATCCGGCAGGCCATCACCCGGGCCATCGCCGACCAGGCGCGGACCATCCGGGTGCCGGTGCACATGGTCGAGACGATCAACAAGCTGGCGCGCGTGCAGCGGCAGCTGCACCAGGAACTCGGCCGGGAAGCCACCGCGGACGAGATCGCCGCCGAGATGGGGCTCGAGCCGGAACGGGTCGCGGAGATCCAGCGGATCGCCCAGGAGCCGGTATCCCTGCAGTCCCCGATCGGCGAGGAAGAGTCCGATCTAGGGGACTTCATCGAAGACGCGGACGCCGTGGTGCCGATCGAGGCCGCGGCGTTCATCATGTTGCAGGACCAGCTCGAGCGGGTCCTGGACCAGCTGGCCGAACGGGAGCAGCGGATCATCCAGCTGCGGTTCGGCCTCACCGACGGGCACCCGCGGACACTGGAGGAAGTCGGCCGGGAGTTCGGGGTGACCAGGGAGCGGATCAGGCAGATCGAGTCCAAGACCCTGGCCAAGCTCCGGCACCCGAGCCGCGCTCAAATGCTGCGGGAGTACCTCGACTTATGC
>JBKQQQ010000262.1:0-5552 GCA_052144275.1 Streptosporangiaceae bacterium | reverse complement strand
GAGGACCTGATCCGGTGGGGGTTCGGGCAGGCCCCGGTGGTGATGGCCAACGAGGCGCACAATGGCCTGACGCGGTGCATCCGGATCCGGGACCAGGCTCCCCGGCCGCTGAACAGCCGGACCGATGTCGACGCCGTGGTCGTCTCCACCGACAACGCGCTCACCTAGCGAGGACAGGAATCCCGGCTGATGATCAAGCGACTGCTCGTCGCCAACCGGGGCGAGATCGCCGTCCGCATCATGGCGACGGCGTCCGTGCTCGGCATCGAGACGGTCGCGGTCTATCCCGCCGACGACGCCGCCTGCGGCCACGTCAGCCGGGCCGACGCGGCGGTCGAGCTGCCGGGAACGGGTGCGGCGGCCTACCTCGACGTCGCTGCGATCGTCGCCGCGGCCACCAGCACGGGCTGTGACACGCTGCACCCCGGGTACGGCTTCGGATCCGAGCGGCCGGAGCTGGCTGCGCGCTGCGCCGAGGCCGGGGTGCGTTTCGCCGGTCCCGCGCCCGGCACGCTGGCGCTGTTCGGCGACAAGGGCGCCGCCCGGGCCTGGGCGCGCGAGCTGGGCGTGCCCGTCCTGCCCGGCACCGACCGCGACACCTCGCTGGAAGGCTCCGGCCTTCAGACCGGGGTGGAAACGCCGCTTCACCTCCCCGGAAATGTCAGTAGTGTTCGCTAATGTGTTCGCATGTCCCGGTACCGTCTGCTCCCCACGCCCGCCCAGGAGGCAGTGCTGCAGGACCACTGCGGGCACGCCCGGTTCGTCTGGAACCTCGCGGTCGAGCAGCACCGGCACTGGCACCCGGGCCGGGCGAGCGCGCCGGGTTACCTGGAGCAGTGCCGGCAGCTCACCGCCGCCCGGGCGGAGCACCCGTGGCTGGCCGCCGGCTCCCAGATGGTGCAGCAGCAGGCGCTGCGCGACTTCGCCCAGGCGATGGCCGCCTTCTTCGACCCGGACAATCTGGCCGGGCGGCCGTCGTGGCGCAAGGCCGGGCGGGACGAGGGATTCCGGGTCGTCGCCCTCAGGCCCGGCGACGTGCGCCGCCTGTCCCGCCACGTCGGCGAGGTGCGCGTCCCGAAGGCCGGGCGGGTCCGGTTCCGCTGGTCCCGTACGGTGCCGCCGGGCGTGAAGTCCTACCGGGTGAGGATGGACCGGGCCGGGCGCTGGCACGTCGCCTTTGCCGTGATCCCGGAGCCGGTCCCTGCTCCCGGCAACGGGGAAACCGTCGGCATCGACCGCGGAGTCGCCGTCAGCGCGGCGCTGTCGACCGGGGAGATGCTGACCGCGCCGGGGCTGAGCGCAGGCCGCAGGCACCGGTTGCGGCGCCTGCAGCGCCGGCTCGCCCGCGCCAGGCCAGGGTCGAACCGGCGGGCCCGGGTCAAGCGGGCCGCGGCCCGGCTGCGCGCCCGCGAGGCCGATGCGCGCAAGGACTGGGCCGAGAAAGCCTCCACCGGCATCGCGCGCGGGTTCGACCTGATCAGGGTCGAGGACCTGCGCATCGCGGACATGACGCGCTCGGCTAGGGGGACGGCCGGGAACCCGGGCAGGAACGTCCGCGCCAAGGCCGGGCTCAACCGCGAGATCCTGCGGTCGGGCTGGGGCCTGCTGGTGCGCCGCCTGCAGGACAAGGCACCCGGCCGGGTGGAGAAGATCAAGCCGCATTACACGAGCCAGCGGTGCTCGGCGTGCGGGCACGTGGATCCGAAGTCGCGCGAGAGCCAAGCGCGCTTCGTGTGCACGGCCTGCGGTTACGCCTGCAACGCTGACGTGAACGCGGCGAGGAACATCGCGGCGGGGCACGCCGTGACTGCGCGGGGAGGCGACGGGAATACCCGGCCCGTGAACCGCGAACCTCAACTGCTGCTCCAACCGGCGTAGCAGCTGGAATCCCCCGCCTTCAAGCGAGGGAGGATGTCAAGAACCACCGCAAGACCGGCTGCTCGAACTGGCCGGCCGTGAGCGGCTGCCCGTCGTCATGTTCGCCGAGGGCGGCGGCGGGCGCCCGGGCGACACCGACACCACCGCCGTGGCCGGCCTCGACGTGCCGACCTTCCGGCTGGCCGCCCGGCTGTCGGGCCGGGTGCCGCTGGTGGCCATCGTGTCGGGCTACTGCTTCGCCGACAACGCCGCCCTGGCCGGCGCCTGCGACGTGATCATCGCGACGCCAGAGGCCAGCCTGGGCATGGGCGGGCCGGCCATGATCGAGGGCGGCGGGCTGGGCGTCGTAGCGCCGGACGAGGTCTAGGCGGGGCGATCGACGGCGACGCCGCCGACAAGGCCACGGCGTTCCTTGGCCTGTGCGAGGCACACCGGCTCCCGGTCGTCTCGCTGGTCGACACGCCCGGCTTCATGGTGGGGCCGGCGGCGGAGCGGACGGCCATCGTGCGGCGCTTCGGCGCGCTGTTCGTGGCCGGCGCCCGGCTTACCGTGCCGGTCTGCGCGGTGGTGCTGCGCAAGGCCTACGGCCTCGGCGCGATGGCGATGACCGCCGGCGACCTGCGCCGGCCGGCCATCACCGTGGCCTGGCCGACCGGAGAGTTCGGCGGCATGGGCCTGGAGGGCGCGGTGCGGCTGGGCTACCGCTCCGAACTCGACGCGATCCAGGACCCCGGTGCCCGCCGGGCACGCTATGAGGAGCTGGTCGCCGAGCAGTACACCCGGGGCAAGGCGCTCAGCACCGCCGCGGCGTTCGAGATCGACGACGTGATCGACCCGGCCGACACCCGCGCCGTGCTCACCGGCGTCCTGGCCCGGGCCGCCGCCGACGGCTGAACACCGGGCGGGCCGAAGTAGCGGCGGACCACCCAGGGCAGCCCGGTCAGCAGCATCATGGTGCCGACGACGTACAGCCTTGGCCTGTGACCCGGGTGCGGCCGGGTCACAGGCCCCCCTCATGGATGGCTGGGAGTCGGTCAGCCGTGGCTGAGAATCAGGGATACGTTCGACACGGTGCCGACGGCCCACTCGTTAGCGGCACCGGGCACCGCGGCGGCGGCAAACAGCGGGCTGTAGCTGCCGTCGGTCGGGTCGGTGTCCTGGGACCAGGTGCTGCCGTTCCAGCGCAGGATCAGGCCCTGCACCACCCCGCCGTTGATGCTGGGCAGGTTGCTCCCGACGGCGTAGACGTCAGCGGATCCGCGGGCGGCCACGCCGGTGAGCCCGGGATCACCGCCGGGCGTCGGGCTGGGGACGATGCTCCAGCTGGTGCCGTTCCAGTGCTCGATCAGCGTGCTGCCCCCGACCGCCGAGGTCGCGCCGATGTCCTCGCCCACGGCCCAGGCGTTGGTCGCGGAGATAGCGGTCACCGCGCCGATCGTGGGGGTGTTGGTGCCTGGCTGCGCCATCGGCACGACCGTCCAGGCGGTGCCGTTGAAGTGCAGCGCCTCGGCCGACGTGGTCCCGGTCGTGGTGTTGACGGTGGTGCCCACGACCCAGACGTCCGTCGCCGAACTAGCCGAGATGGACTCGTCGGCGCCGGGAGTGAAGTCCGGGTCGGGGATGGTCACCGTACTCCACGCGGAGCCGTTCCAGTGCTCCAGGAGCGCGCCGCCGCTGCCCAGGCCGACGGCCCAGGCGTTGGCGGGGCTCAGGTCGACCACACCGTTCAGTTGCGCGGCCGAGCCGGTGACGACCAGCGAGGAGTTCACCGACCAGGCCGTTCCGTTCCAGTGCTCGATCAGCGTGCCGTGTTCGCGGCGCCCGAGGATGCTGAACCCCACGGCCCAGGCGTCGGTCGCGGTGCTCGCGCTGACCGCCATCAGGGCCGAGCTCACGCCCAGCGTGGGCGTGGTGACGAGCGACCACGCGGTGCCGTTCCAGTGGTAGCTGACCGGTGGCGGCGGGGCCTGGCCGGCCCCGGCGAACTGCTCGCCGACCGCCCAGGCGTCGGTGCTGGTGCGCGCCGCCGCCCCGAGCAGGAGGGTGTTGTTCCCGGTCTGCGGGACCGTCTCCACCGTCCAGCCGGTCGCCGCCGACGCCGAAGAGCCGATCAAGACGGAGGCGGCGACGACCGCGGTGACGCCGACCCATTTCCTATACCTGTAGTGCACGTGTCCTCCCCAGGACCTGAAGGTCAAGCAGACATAGCCGAGGATGGGGCAGCGCACTTATCGCCGTCTTAACGGCGAGGTCTACCTGGCTCGTGACGACGAGCTCGGCGGCTACCCGCAGCGCCAGCGTCCTGCGGTGGCAGCCGATCCAGGTCCAGGCGCCGGGCGCCGTGCCGGGCGACCAGTCCGGCGAGAGAGTCCCGGCTGGTCACCAGCACCAGGCTGGACGGGCTGCCGGGCAACAGCGGGCGGACCTGCTCGACCGCACTGGCGTTGTCGAGCACGACCAAGATCCGCCGGTCGTCAAGCAAGGTCCGGTAGGCGGCGGCCCGCTCGTCCACGTCCCGCGGTATGTCCTGCCCCGGCACGCCGAGCGCACGCAGGAATCCCGCCAGGGCATCCCCCGCGGGCACCGGCTGGCCCGGATCGTAGCCTCGCAGGTTGACATAGAGCTGACCGTCGGGGAAGGTAGCCCGGACACGCCGTGCCCAGTGCACCGCGAGCGCGGTCTTGCCGACGTCGGCGGTGCCCGACACGCAGATCACAGTGGGCGCGGGCCCGGCACCCGCCTGGCCCGTGCCGCCGGGCGGGCCGGTCACGGCGGCAAGCTTGTCCAGCGCGGCCAGCTCGCCGACCCGCCCGGTGAACGCGTCCACGTCCCCGGGCAGCTGGGCGGGCGCCGCCCAGATGTGCTCCGGACTTGCGCGGGGCGCGGCGGCAGGCGGACCGAGAGCAGGGTCAGCGGCCAGGATCTGCTCGTGCACCCGCCGCAGCCCGGGACCGGGTTCCAGGCCAAGCTCCTCGGCGAGGATACGACGGCCATCGGCGAAGGCGGCCAGGGCGTCCGCCTGCCGCCCGCACTGGTACAGCGCCAGCATCAGCCGGCCACGCAGCGCCTCCCGGAGCGGATACTCACGCACCAGGCCGGTCAGCTCGGTCGCCGTCGCGGCGGCACGGCCCAGCACGAGCATGACCTCGGCCCGCTCCTCGATCGCGGTCAGCCGCATCTCGCTCAGCCGGACCCGCTCGATCTCGGCCCATGGCCCGGGAACACCGGACAGCGGAGCTGCCTGCCACAGCCGCAGCGCCGCGTCAAACGACCGCGCCGCGGCACTGAGGTCGCCCGCCGCACGAGACGCGCGAGCCGCGTCAAGGTGCCGGGTGAACACCTGCGCGTCCAGCTGGCCAGGTTCCAGCCGAAGCGAATACCCTGGCCCGTCGGCCAGCAGGAACTGCCCGGGCGCCCGGCTGGCCCGGTTCGGCTCCAGCGCGCGGCGCAGGCCGGCCACGTGAACGTGCAGCGCGTTCACCGCGCTCGGCGGCGGATCCTCGCCCCAGATGCCATCGATGAGCTCGCTGCGGGAGACCGCCTGGTTCGCTCGCAGCGCGAGGAGCCCCAGCACCGCCTGGCGCTGCGGCCCGCCCAGCTCCAGTTCACGGCCACCCCGCCAGGCCCGGACCGGGCCGAGCAGCCGGACCAGCAGCGCTGGCCCGTAGTCGACC
>JBKQQQ010000261.1:0-4574 GCA_052144275.1 Streptosporangiaceae bacterium | reverse complement strand
CGATGAAGCTGTTCGGCTCTTCGGGCAGGTGCGCCTGGATAATCTCGAGCACCCCATTTCACCTGAGCATCAGCGAACATGATCAGAGTAGACCTCAGCATATGGTCCGGAAAATACTCAGCCCCAGGCCAGAAACCTGTCGCTCGCGCCGCCGGCGTCCACCGCCGGGGGCCCGAACCCCCCGGACCGGCGGATTAAGAGCTGCGGCAATCCGCGTGATCCGGTGTCGCCCGCTCCCGGCCGCTGCTGGCCTGTGAGGTGCCAAAACGGTGTCATGTGCCCTGAACTGCAGCGTCCTGGGCTCGATAGGTATGTCTTCTCCTGCTGCCTGAGGTCCCGGTGCTACGGCGAGGCGACCCCAAGCTCAGTCCGAGCTCCCCAGCCGTGCGGCGTCGGCTGCCACGGCGCTCCTCGACGGCCCGCAAGCGCGGCAGTTCCGGCCGCGGATGTTGCAGGTCAAAGCCATGGCGCAGTTCTGGCACCCCACAGGTAGCAGGGATCGCGGGGTCACCAGGATCGCGGGGTCACCAGGTAAAGCCGTCCGCGCCGACCCTGACCTCGGCGGCCCTGACCTCGGCGGGCTGCTTCTCCGCCTGCAGTGGGCGCGGGTGACCGTCCAGGTCGAGCACGGCGGTGGCTTCGGTGTACCAGGACGGGATCACCGGGTGGCCCCAGAAGTCCCGACGCCGCGGGTCGCGCACCGACCAGCGCAGCACCGGGTGCCCGGGGTCGCCGGTGTAGTAGTCGCTGGTGTAGATCTCCACGCGGTGGCCGTCCGGGTCCCGCAGGTACACATAGAAGGCGTTGGACACCCCGTGCCGGCCGGGCCCGCGCTCGATCAGGAATTCCTCGTGCAGCGAGCCGAGGATGTCGCAGATCCGCAGCACCTGGTGCGACTCGTGGGCGAAGAACCCCAGGTGATGCAGGCGCGGTCCCTCTCCCCCGGTGAACGCCACGTCGTGCACGGTCTGCTTGCGGAACATCCACGCGGCGTAGAGGTTGCGCTCGTCTTCGATCGTCTCGGACAGGCCGAAACCCAGGGACGTGTAGTACTCGTAGGCGGCGCGGACGTCTGGGACGACGATGTTGAAGTGGTCGAGCCGGGCGGGTTCGGCCCCGCGCCGCAGGTCATAGCGCTGCTGGAGGCGTTCGACGTAGGTGGCGTCGAAGAAGAACTCCACAGTGAAGCCGAGCGGGTCCTCGGCCCTTACCGCCTCCCCCACGCCCGGCGTGACCCCGGCCGGGACCCGGGTCGTGCGCGAGCCTAGCGCGGCGAAGAACGCCTCGGCCAGGTCCAGGTCGGCTGCGGTCCGGACCCGGTAGGCGAGCCTGCCCGCCGCGGGTTCGCGGCCCTGTCGCAGGATCAGGTTGTGGTGGGTCAGCTCATCGTATCCGCGCAGGTACAGGGCGTCCCTGGTGTCGTGGCTGACGACGAAGCCGAGCAGATCCACCCAGAATCGCCTCGCTTCACCGAGGTCGGTGACGACTAGCTCGGCGTAGGCGGCGCGGACGATGTCGGGGGGCCTGGCGTGTTTGTGCGGCCGAGCCATGATCACGCTCCGAACCGGGGCACGTGGGTGTCCCCCAGCGGGATGTGGACGATACCCGCCTGGCTGTAGAAGTCCAGGCTGTGCGGGCCGCCTTCGCGGCCGAGGCCGCTGGCCTTCACGCCGCCGAACGGGGTCCGCAGGTCCCGCACGTTGTGCGAGTTGATCCAGGTCATGCCGGCCTCGACCGCGTGCGCGACCCGGTGCGCGCGGGCCAGGTCGCCGGTCCAGATGTAGGCGGCCAGCCCGTAGTCGGTCGCGTTGGCCAGGGCCACCGCCTCGGCCTCGTCGCCGAACGGGGTGACGCACACCACCGGCCCGAAGATCTCCTCGCGGAAGATCCGCATCGACGGCTCGACGTCGGCGAACACCGTCGCGGCCAGGTAGTTCCCGGACTCCAGGTGCTCCGCCAATCTCCCGGGGCGGTTTCCCCCGGCCACCAGCCTGGCGCCTTCGTCCCGCCCGGCCTGCACGTATCCGAGGACTCGCGTGTAGTGCTCGGGATGCACCAGCGCGCCGATCTCGGTCCGCGGGTCGGCGGGGTCGCCGACGCGGATGCGTTCGGCGCGGGAGGCAAGCCGGGTGACCAGGGCGTCGTAGATGGACCGTTCGGCCAAAATCCGGGAGCCGGCCGTGCACCGCTCGCCGTTCAGCGAGAACACGCCGAACAGCGCGCTGTCGGTCGCCTGGTCCAGGTCGGCGTCGGCGAAGATGACGCACGGCGACTTGCCGCCCAGTTCCATCGACAGGCCCTTGAGGTGCGGCGCGGCCGCCGCCATGATCGTGCGCCCGGTGCCGGTCTCGCCGGTGAACGAGATGCGGGGCACGCCCGGGTGCGCGACCAGCGCCGCGCCGGCCACCTCGCCGATGCCGTGCACCAGGTTGAACACCCCGTCGGGCAGGCCGGCCTCGGTCATGATCTCCGGCAGCAGGCTGGCCGACAGCGGCGTCCACTCGGCCGGCTTGAGCACCACCGGGCAGCCCGACGCCAGCGCGGGCGCGAGCTTCCAGGTCGCCAGCATGAACGGCGTGTTCCACGGCGTGATCAGGCCGGCCACCCCGGCCGGCCTGCGGATCACGTAGCCGAACTGCGATGTTCCGGACCGGAAGGCGTCCTCGTGCAGCGTGACCGCCATGTCGGCGAAGAACCTGAAGTTCTCCGCGGCGCGCGCCGCCTGGCCGCGAGCCTGGGTGATGGGCAAGCCGGTGTCGAACGTCTCGAGTTCGGCGATCCGGACGGCGCGGGCCTCGATGCCGTCCGCGATCCGGTTCAGGATTGTGGCCCTGGCTCGGGCCGGCAGGTCCGGCCAGGGGCCAGCGGTGAACGCGGTGGCGGCAGCGGCGACGGCCCGGTCCACGTCCTCGGCCCCGCCTGCCGCCACGGTGGCGTACGGCTGGTTGCTGACCGGGTCGGCCACCTCGAACGTGCCGCCGTCCGTGCTTCCCGCGGGTTGGCCGGCGATGAAATGCTCGAGTTTGCCGGGCAGATCCAGCGGCGGCCCGGTCATGGCGCGTCACGCTGGGCGAGCCAGGCTTCGTAGTCGGGGCGGCGGGCGTCGCTGAGCGGGTGCAGGCCGTCGAGGGGGTCGCCCAGGGCGACACGGGAGGCGATGAACTCCTCCTGGCGCTCCTGTTCCCTGGCGTCAGCCAGGACCTCGGCCGCGATGGCGGGCGGGAGCACGACCACCCCGTCGGCGTCGCCGACGAGGATGTCGCCGGGCTGGACGGTGACCCCGGCGCAGGCCACGGTGACGCCGGTTTCCCACGGCACGTGCCGCCGGCCGAGGACGGCCGGGTGGACGGCGGCGTGGTACACGGGAATCTCCAGCCCGGCCAGCGCTACGCTGTCCCTGATCGCCCCGTCGGTGACGATGCCCGCCGCGCCGCGGACCTGGGCACGCAGCCCGAGGATGTCGCCGATGGTGCCGGCGGCCGGGTCGCCACGGGCCTCGATGACCAGCACCTCGCCGGGACGGATCGCCTCGATCGCGCGCTTCTGCGCGTTCATCCCCCCGCCGTACGCGGCGGACAGGTCCTCCCGCAGCGGCAGGTAGCGCACGGTCCTGGCGTACCCCGCCATCCTGGCTCCGGGACGGGTGGACCGCAGCCCGTCTAGGGTGAGGCCGTTCAGGCCGCGCTTGCGCAGCAGCGCGGCCAGCGTCGCGGTGGAGACCTCGCGCAGCCCGGCCAGGGTCACCTGGGACGGAAGGGAACCAGCGGCGGTACCGGCGGACGCAGCGCCCAGGGCAGCCCCGGGCGCAATGCCGCCTTTGGCGCTGCGCGCGGAGCCAAAGGCCGCAGACCGCGCGGCGTCGTCGGCGCGGGGCATGGCGCCGGGCGGGTCGAGGCGGTAGTCCGCCTCGGTAATCGGGCTGCGCAGCCGGCCCGAGGACTGGTCTCCCGCGCTGACCTCCACCTCCACCACGTCGCCGGGGTTCACTACGGTCGAGCCCGTGGGCGTGCCGGTGAGGATCACGTCGCCGGGTTCCAGGGTGACCAGCCGGGACAGGTCGGCGACGATGTCACCGAAACCGAACAGCATGTCCTGCGCCGGCCAGGCGTCCTGGGCCAGGTCCCCGTTGACCCAGGTGCGGAGGCGGACCGTGGCCAGATCCACGGCGCGGGCGTCGATCAGCCGCGGGCCCAGCGGGGTGAAGCCGTCGATCCCTTTGGACCGCACGTTGGAGCCCCGGTCGGCGTAGCGCAAGTCGTAGACGCCGAAGTCGTTGGCGGCCGTGATCCACGCCACGTGATCCCAGCCGTGCGCCCGGCTGACCCGGCGGGCCCGGTGCCCGATGACCAGCGCCACCTCGCCCTCGAAGGCCAGCAGTTCACAGCTGGGCGGCCGCACGACGTCCTCACCGCTTTCCGCGAGCGAGGAGGAGGGCTTGAGGAAATAGGACGGCCAGGCCGGCATGGCGCCGCGCTCAGCCGCGCGACTGCGGTAGCTGACGTGCACCGCGACGATCTTGCCGGGAACGCGTTCCAAGGCAGTCATGATGCCGGAAATCATATATGAATAGCCTG
>JBKQQQ010000260.1:0-4804 GCA_052144275.1 Streptosporangiaceae bacterium | reverse complement strand
CGGGTCCAGGCCAGCTCCTGAGCCGTCACGGCCGGCAGGACCAGGTCGCCTTCCGCGATCGGGTGCACCACCACCAGGGCGCTGACCTGGTGGCCGCGGGGCAACGCGTCCCGCCAGCAGCGGACCGCGTTGACCAGCGGTAGCACCGACTGCCCTATGTATATGCCGTCGCAGCGGATACGGCCGCCCGCCCCCGCGGTGTATTGTCCCGGTGGCCAGGCCACCGATTCGACGAGGACGAGCTGACGTCCGGCGCTGACCGCGTGCGGGATGCGCGGCATGTCCTGCCCGGGAGCGGGGGGTACGCCCTGGAAGATGCGGATGCCCGGCCGCGCGAGCAGGACGGCGAGCAGGACGTCGGTCAGGGCCGCCACCTCGTACGCGGTCATTCCGATGGGGCGTAACGCGCGCCGCTCGCTGTCGGTGACCATATCAAGGCTCCCGTGACAGCGGCCGGGCGCCACCGTGGCCGGCCTGACCGGGCTGGCCATCCGGCGACCTGCTGACCTCGCCATCGTCATCACCCGTAACCTTCAGCAGTTATCCGCTCGCCTACTGCGATTGCACCACGGGAAACTACCGATTTACTTCCGCCTGGCTTCCGGAACGCGGGCCGGCGCCGCCCCCGCTCGCGTAGCGTCGTCAGATCGCTCGCATACTGGCCTAAATGCATCCAGAGGGGAGAGGCGCGTGATCTACAGACTGCTGGGTGAGCTGGAGATCGGCGAGGGCAGCCGGTTACTTGACCTACCGGGCGGTCCTACCCTGATCGTGCTGGCTGCTCTCCTGGTCAACGCGAACCGGCGGATGTCCAAGACCGAGCTGATCCGCGCGGCCTGGGGCAACGACGACGTGGAGGAAGCGCAGCTCTACAAGCGCGTGAAAGTGGTCCGCGACCTGCTCGCCGGGATAGGCCTGGGCGGCCACCTTAAGACCCATCCCCGGTTCGGGTACGAAATGCGCGTCGCCGAAGCCGACGTCGACGCCCTGCTCTTCCAGCGGCTGGTCCTGGAGGCGGACGAAGCTGGGGCGGAGCACCGTACGGAGGACGAGATCGGTCACCTCCGGCACGCACTGCGGCTGTGGCGGGGCCCGCATCCGCTGTCGAACGTGCCGAGTGATGCGTTCCGCCAGGAGATCGTGGCCCTGGAGCAGCGGCACAAGCGGGCCGCGGTGCGGCTGTTCGACCTGGAGCTGGCCCGCGACCATCATGAGCGCGTCCTGGGCGAGCTGATGCTGATGGCCGGCCACTACCCCGCTGACCGGCGGCTGTGCGAGCAGCTCATGCTCGCCGAGTACCGGTGCGGGCATCTGGCCGACGTGGCCAGCGCGTACGAGCGTTACCGGGAGACGCTGGAGGAGGAAACCGGCGGCGAGCCGGACGCCCTGCTGCGGAACCTGCACTTCGCGGTCGCCCGCGGGGACCACGAAGCGATCGCCGCGGCGGAGTCGGCGCTCGCGGACCGGACCAGGACGCCGGCCCGGCCGGCGGCGGTACCGCGCCAGCTGCCTCCGGCCACCGATCTCGTCGGCCGTGCTGACCTGGCCGCCGAGGTGTCCTGGCTGCTCCGCCGCGAATCCCGGTCGGCGGTGCCGGTCGTGGTGATCTCCGGGCCCGGCGGGATCGGCAAGACGGCGCTCGCGCTGCGGGCCGCGCACGAGTCGAGTGACCGGTACCCCGACGGGCAGCTGTACCTGGAGCTGCGCCGGTCCACCGGCGGCGCGGTCGACGCGCGCATCGACACCGGCGAGGTGCTGGCGCAGTTCCTGCGCGCGCTCGGGGTGCCGCGCGTGCCGGAGGCGGTGGCGGAGCGGCTGGCCACGTACCGGACCTGGCTGGCCGACCGCCGGGTCCTGATCGTCCTGGACGACGCCCCCGACGGGACGCAGGTCGGCGACCTGGTGCCGGCCAATGCGGGCTGCGCGGTCCTGGTCACCGCCCGCCAGCGGCTGCCCGAGGTGGCCGGTGCCCATCACGTGGCGCCGCTGGAGCCGCTGGAGCGCGCCGAGGCGACCGAGCTGTTCCTGCGCGTGGTGGCCGACGCCGGCATCAACCTGGAGAACGACCGGGCGGCCGTGGACCGGGTGGTGACGCTGTGCGGGGGCCTGCCGCTCGCCCTGCGCATCGCCGGAGCCCTCCGGGTGCACAACCACCCCCAGCCGACCGCGGAGCTCGCCGGCCGCCTGGCCCGGCAGGGACCTGCGGCGTTCGCGTACGGCGAGCTCAATGTGGCGCGCACCATCGGGGCGGGGTTCGAGCGCCTCGACGACGGCGCGCGCCAGCTGTTCCTGGCCCTGGGCCTGCTGCCGCTGAACGGGTTCGGGCTGTGGACGGCGGCGGCGCTGCTCGGCGGCGCGGACGCGTCCGTGCCGCTGTCGCAGCTGGCCGCGAGCTTCATGATCGAGTCGGTCGAGCCCGAGATGCGCTACCGTTTCCACGACCTGACCAGGGAGTATGCCCGCCGCCGGGCGCTCGGCGAGTACGCAGGCGACCAGGGTGCTATACCTCGCCAGGTCTACCGGGCGCTGCTCACCCTCGCCCGGCGGGCCCACGCACGCCTCTACGGGGGGGACTTCGAGGTCGTGCACAGCGACGTCACTGCCTGGGACGCGCCGCCGGAGGCGCTGGCCGAGGTCGACGCGGACCCGCTTGACTGGTTCGAGAAGGAGCGCTCGAACATCCGCGCGGCGGTCGAGCACTGCGCCGCGCTCGGCCTGACCGGCATCTGCTGGGACCTGGCCGTGTCCTCCCACGAGTTCTATACGCTCCGCGAGTATTTCGATGACTGGTACGCCACGCACGCCGTGGCGCTTGATGCCTGCTTGAGAGCAGGTGACCGGCGCGGCGAGGGCGTCGTGCTCACCTGCCGCAACCAGCCGGCGCTCGTCGCCAGCCGGCGGGCCGGCGACGCGGGCGGCGTGGCCGAACTGGAGCGGGCCGTCGGCCTGCTGGCCGACTGCGGGGACCAGCACGGGCAGGCCATCGCTCTGCGCACCCTGGCCAACGCGCTGCGCAGGCAGGGACACCTCACCCGGCCGCTCGCGCTGTTCCACGACGCGCTTGCGCGCTACACGGCGAGCGGGGACACCGTGGGGCGGTGGCTGACCCTGCGCTTCATCGGGCACACCCATCTCGACCGCGGCGATCATGAAGCCGCCCTCCGCATGCTGGAGCAGGCCAGAACCGTGGCCGACGGGCTGGGCGGCGGGCGGCTGATCGCGCAGACGCGCTACTGGATCGGCCAGGTCTGCCTCGCGATGGGCGATACCGACGGCGCCCAGGCCGCCTTCGACGTGGTCTTCGACGTGTACGGCCAGGCCGGTGGGGTCGGGCGCGCGTACGCTGTGCACGGGATGGGGGAGGTGGCGTGGCGCCGCGGGGCGTACGCTGCCGCCGAGAGTTACTTCGCGGAGGCGCTGAGCCTGGTCAGCGACGGGACGGATGCGATCCTCGAGGGCCGGGTGTGGTTGTCCAGCGCCGCCCTGTGCCGGGCCCAGGGGCAGGCCGGCGAGCAGGTGACGGCCCTGCGGCAGGCCACGGCGGCGTTCGCCGGGTGCGGCGCGGCTTACCTGGAGATAAGGGCGCTGGCCGGGCTGGCCCGGGTGATGGCGGAGCAGGGGGACGAGGCGGCCGCCCAGGAGCCCCGGCACCGGGTTGAGGAACTGTACGAGCTGGCCGGGGTGCCCGAGGGGGACCGAATCGGCCGGAACCCTCGCCGCTAGGACCGTTCCTGCCGGAAACGGGCCAGCAGGCGGGCCGCGAGTTCCTCGGCGACGTCCAGGGAACGGCCGGTCAGGCCGGCGAACGGCAGGGCGTCCTCCGCGGGAACGCGGACATGAGGTGCCCGGCGGTGGCCGATCGTCGCCCGTGCGCGCGGCAGGTCGGCCACCCGTCCTTCGGAGAGCAGCATCGCGGGTTCGATGCCGACGGCCGGCGCGACGCGGGCCGGGGCCGGCGCGTCGATGGCGGTGAGCAGGTCCAGCAGGTGCCTGATCCGCTCGGCGAGGTCGTCCTGGTCGAGGACGGCCCCGAGGTGCGCCCGGACGGCCTGGTACTCCAGGTCGAGTGCGGTCAGCACGAGCACGCCGCCACGGGCAGGGCCGTTCATCGCGCCGCCTTGTTCCTGCGCCGGCGGAGCGCGCCGGCGGCGATCACGTGGATCACGAACCCGGCCGCGTTCTGTGCCGCGAGCTGCTGGTCGCCATCGGTCTTGCGGTACCCCCAGTCCGATATCGCCTTCACCATGATCCAGTCCGGCTTGTCATCCAGCGTGGCCGCCTCGTAGACCCCGGCGCACTCCATCTCGCCCGCGATCGCGTCCGGGAAGTCGCGGCGCAGCCTGCCGACTGCCCGCTCCGAGCTGACGAGGGTATTCCATGTCAGCACCGTACCGACGTGCACGCGCGCGCCGGACCAGGTCGGCTCGCAGGCCTGGAAGCGGTCGAGCAACCCGGGTGAACATCCGACGTTGACGCCCCGGTAGATCACCGTCTGCCCGTCGTCGCCCGTTACCTTCCTGTGGTCGACGTTCTGGATCCGCCTGGCGATCACGATGTCGCCGGCCCGCTGTTCCTCCTCCGGGCGCAGGCCGAAGCAGATGCCGGTGAGGATCACGTAGTCGGGGCGGCAGTGCCTGATGGCATCGCGCGCCGTGGCGAACATCCCCGCTGCGCTCATGGTCCCCTGCTCACCCGCCTGCACCAGCATGAGCTCCGTGCCCGCCACCGAGCCGAGGGTGTAGATCGTCCGCTCGCCGGCCTGGTCCGTGACCGCGTCCCGGCCGGTGTGCTCGCGGACCGCGCC
>JBKQQQ010000259.1:0-5322 GCA_052144275.1 Streptosporangiaceae bacterium | reverse complement strand
GGCGCTGGACATGCCGGAGCGCCGACATCGCGCGCACTGACCTAACTACTTGGGAGGAAGCACCTCGAACGCCGGGTGTTTTGGCGCGATGGCGCGGATCTGCTCATCGCTCGAGTCTGGCCCGGTGCCGTCGAAGAAGATCCCGACCTCTGCCTTCCACCTTTTGAGATAAGCGCGCAGGACCGGTACCTTCTCGTCGTCGCTGAGTTCCCGGCCGCGAAAGCTCTCGGTACGCCTGCCCACTCGCAGTTCGCCGGTGCCGGCGGCACGCAGGTTGCGCACCCACTGGGTTTCGCCGCGGGGCGCGACGAGGTACCGACGGCCGTCGTGGGTGAGCAGGTTCACCGGCGTGGTACGCCACTCGCCACTTGTCCGGCCCTTCACCACAAGGACCCGCGAGCCGAGAACGCTGATGCCCTGCCTGGTAAGGAATGCCACCAGCTGGTTGAAAACGTTACGCGTGAACCAGCCCGGCGCGCGGTAGTGATCGGACACGCCCCCCAGCCTAGCTAGCGCCATCGCCCAAGCCACCCGCAAGTATGGATGTGATGCCTACTGCAAGACGCTACTGTCACGCCGACAGGCGGCCCGATACACGACCGAGCCACCATCTACCTGGGAACTGGGAAACACACTCGTTGCCGCGCGGCCCGCTGCTGATAAGCATGGGCCGGGGCGACAGCGGTGGATCAGCGGACGGTGAAGCTGGGGTAGAGCACCGGGTAGTAGCCGAGGCTCCCCAGCCCGGCAGGTCCATACCGGTACATGCGATTGGTAACGGCGGCCACGAGGACGCCGTTGATCTGCGCTGAGATGGTGGTGCCACGGGTGGTGAGGCTCAGGGTGTAGGCGCGGGCGGCGGTGACGCTTCCTGATGCGAGCGTCACGGCTGCCGGGCCGCTGGCCACGATCTGCCAGGCGCCGTTGCTGCGGATCTTCAGCTCGTAGCCTCGGAACTGGCTGACGGTGGTCCCCCGGAACCCATGGAACCGTGCGATAAGCGTGGCGCCGGGCGCCGAGACCGCCGTTCCGGACGCCGGGAGGACGACGCGGGCCGAGACGGTGTAGTCGCGCCAGGTGCTCTGGCCAACGATCGCGTACGGGGCGGGTGACCGGCCGGGGTACTGCCATTCCACGGGCTCCCCCGCCGCCGTCTGGGTCAGCACGCCATGCACGTACCCGAACGACCCTTCTATCGGGGCGAGCATGTTCGCCATGCCGGCGCTGTCGGGAGTGGCGGTGTACTGCACCGGCATCGGCCCGGCGTCTGGGACCGGAGATGGGTGGCCGTCCGCCCGTGACTGCCCGGTGGTCGTAGTAAACGTATATATGTACCCGGGTTGCAGCAGTGCGGCGAAGGCACCGTTGTGAGGGATGATGTCGCCGCGCTGGATGAACTGGCCGGGCCCGCGCAGGTTGGTACTCCACACATGCACCACCCGTGCCGACAGGCCGCCGGTGAGGTGGATGGTGACCTGCTGCGCCGCGGTGGCTACGGAGGTCTGCGCCACCATGGACCAGGCGGAACGGCCGGGCGCCAGGTAAGTGTCGTACGAGCCGCCGGCAGGCAGGTCGCCGTTAGCCCCGGCCGCGTGACGCCAGCCAGGAGCGGTGAACTGAGTGGTCTGGGCGATCACCCAGGTCAGGGGCGTGACGTAGTAGTAGCCGTCCCAGGGGAGGTCAGCCAAGACCAAGCCCCGGTTCTCGTGCGGGAGATCCGGCGGGATCGCGTCGATGAGCGGCCACACCAGGATGCCGGTGATCCCGGCCTGGTTGTAGGCGTCGTTTAGCGCGCGGGCCAGGCCGCCCGGCCCCGGAAGTGCGGGGTTGGTTCCGGTGGCGGGGGTGGCCCCGAGCTCGGATTCCCACAGCGGCTTGGCCATGCGGGCCGCCAGGGTCCGCGCCTGGGCGGCTACCACGCAGCGGTACCCGGTAGTGGGCAGCCCGCAGGTGTCGTGCACGCCCAGGACACTGACCGCCCGGCCGAAGGACGGATCGGTAACCATGTCACCGGCGACGGTCTGCCAGGCGAGCAGCGGGGCATATTCCATCCGCCCGCGTCTTTCCGCAGCTAGCGGAGTGTCATCGGCTGCGACGATCTGAGTGCCGGTGAACCCGGCGGCGTCCAGCGCCGTGCGCAGGTTCACGAACCAGGCCTGTTGGGCAGGGGTGCCCTGGTAATGCTCGTTCCAGCCGCCGACGTAGCTGACGGTCAGGCCGTTTTGCCTGGCACACCGGAGCCAGTCGACGACGTAGCCCACGTCAGCGCGGCTCCACAGGCCTCCGCGACGGTCGCGGACCCAGGCCGGAGCCGACCATTGCAGGCCATACAGCTTGATCGCGGGATTACGCGCCAGGGCCTGGCGGGCCAGCCAGAACTCATAGCCGGCACCGCAGTCCAGCTGGCCCTTGACAGCCTCGACGGAGGGCTCCGAGCCATCCGAGGAGAAACCGCCGCCGCCGATCTCCAGCTTCAGCATCTGCAGCGAGGCCCCGAAGTGCGGCGAGAACAGGTAATCGAGGATCTGCGCGCGCTCACGCAGCGGATAGTCGATGAGCAGCCGGGAGTTACCGCCGCCACCGCTGATCGCGCCGATGCCCTGGAAGACGGGACCGGGGTGAGCGCCGTTGATGATGACCGTGGCCCGATATGGCATGGTGGCGGCCACCATCAGCGTTCCGCTGTGTGGCCTGGCCGACGGTGCGGCGGCAACCGTCGTGCTGCAAGCGATAACTAGCGCTACCGCGGCCACGGCTATCGCCGTGCGGCTCCACACTCTCACGGTCACCCGATCGCGCGTGCGAGGGCTGGCAGACGTGCTGGGCCACCATGCAGTAGCTGGCTACGTGTGCCAGGACACAGCCCAGGGGCGGGGACAAGGCGGGCGGCGGTCAGGTACGGGACATCGACAGTCAAGATCACCAACAGCTCATCCGCCATGTAGGCGACCAAGACCTTCGTCACGTAATAAGGTAACGGGGAACCACTGCGGAAAGTTGCGGCCGGACCCTGCCAGACCTGTGCTGTCCCTTAACTGAGGTAACCTCCCCGCGGGAAATTGCGGTAGAGACGGGTCGAAGACCCGGACGGTTTTCCTGGACGCCGAAAATCGGCGTGCCCGGACCCTCCGCGCCAGGACGCGTATGGGTGTCAACCAGGCACGTAAGCCCGCCGGGCGGTGGCTGATCCGGACAAGGCCGAGGGTGGCCAGGCAGGCGGCCGCGAGCAGCGAGTAAGGGACCAGGTCCGACGTGGCCTGGGCCAGGGCCCCGCTGCCCGCGGCCGCCACGGCCTGGCCCGCGGCCCAGACCAGGTTGCCGAGGCCGAAGGCCAGCCCCTGGTCGAGCCGCTGGTGCTGGGCACCTTCGCTCACCAGCGTCATGGCCGGGGTGAACAGCGTGCCGAAGGAGGGCATGCCTACGATCAGCACCAGGACGAGCACCCACGCCGACGCCAGCGCGGGCACCAGCAGGCTGACCGCCACCGCGCCGGCCAGCGAGCACCTGACCGGCACGATGGCGCCCCGCCGGTCCGCCGCCCGCCCCGCGACCGGTGACAGTGCCGCCTCCACCCCGGCCGAGGCCAGGAACGTCCCGGCGATGACCAGGGCCGTGACCCCGAGGTCTGCCATCCGCAGCGGCGCCAGCACATCCAGCACGCCGAACGCCAGGCCCGCCAGCATCGTCAGCCACAGCCCGGTACCCAGCCGCCGGTCCCCCACCGCGGTGAACGCCTCCCGCAGCCCCTGCCGCACCGCCTGGCGCGGCGCCGGCACAGCGAACGCCACCGCCATCAGCACCCCGCCCGCCACCGCGGCGCTGGCGAACGCCGGCCCCGTGCCTACCTCATCGGCGATCGCGCCCACGACCGGCCCGAACAGCGCCCCGCCCACGGCTGCGCCCATAGCCGTCCCGATCATCTCCCCACGCCGTTCCGGCGGCGCCTCGGTCGCCAGCCAGGCCATGCCCCCAGCCCAGGTACACGCCCCGCCCAGCCCCTGCACGAATCGCGCCGAATCCAGCACCGCCGCCGCCGGCGCCCACCCGAAGACCAGCGTCGAGGCCCCCATGAGCGCCAGCCCGAGCAGAACGGTCGTCCGGTAGCCCAGGCGGCCGGTGAGCAGCCCGCCCGGCAGCGCCCCGACCAAGGTGCCCAGCGGATAGCTTGCGACCAGGATCCCCGCCCCGGCTTTGGACAGGTGCGCGACATGCGTGTAGTGCGGCAGCAACGGCGTCAGCGCCGTGAAGAACATCGTGTCGACCAGCACGAGCACGCACACGAACAGCAGCAGCTCCCGCAGCGGCCGGGTCAGCGGCAACCGCCTCACGCCCTGTTCCGGCAGGCGATCAAGGTCGGCATGCTGTGATCTTTACACAGGCAGGCAAGGTCCGGGCCGGCGTGCCATCGCAGCAGGGTCCGCGGGGAACTGATCAAGCGCAACTCACGCAGATAGCTGCCGGGCAGCAGCCCGGGCCAGAGCCGCCAGGACCGCGCGGTCGGCCTAGGACAGCCTCGGTGTCTTGACCTACCGCTGAAGGACGGTGACCTGGTGAACTCCGCGACTACTTCGATCTCATGACCATCGAGCAGCGGACAGGACGCATGGTTGATGAAGGCCTAGCTCTCTTTCTCGAGCGCTTCCAGCCTGAATACCCGACCAGGCGATCAACCACATCCTGCTCGGCCTCGGCTACTTCGACGACGTCGACCCTGACGACGCCCTCCCTGTCTAACGTCAGCAGATCGTTGACTACTGGACGCGCAGACAGCGCGAAATCATCGCCACCCGCAGCCGCCAGCCGCACAAACGACGGCGTGCCGCTACTGTCCGCCCAGTCCGAATGCCTCCCCCACCGCAGTGATTCCCGCAATGTCGGCGAAGGGAAAGCTGAAGATCACTTCGTCAGCGCCGGCCTCGATGTGACCTGCGACCAGGCCGGGAATCTCGTCGGGCTGGCCGACGGTGAATCCGGCGATCTCCCCGGCAGAGCCGCCGCCCGCCGCCAGCATCTCCCGCACCTCGGCCGTGTTCTGGCTGGACGTGGTGAGAATCAGCGGGGTCATCCAGGTCACGCCGACCTCGGCTGGATCCCGGCCGACCTCGGCGCAATGGCGGCGAAGCACGCCGATCTTGCGGGCCAGCGTGCTGACGTCCCCCGTCACGTTGCACATGTCCGCGTAGCGGGCCACCAGCCGCAGCGTCCGCTTCTCCCCGCCGCCGCCGATCATGATCTTCGGCCCGCCTGGCTGCACGGGCCGGGGCAGGTTGCGGGCGTGATCGAGCCGGTAATAAGTGCCGGAGAAGCTCACATCGTCGCCGG
>JBKQQQ010000258.1:0-5854 GCA_052144275.1 Streptosporangiaceae bacterium | reverse complement strand
TCCTTGTTGTATTGCCAGGCGTTCCTGCCCGGATGCGAGTGCCGCTCTGCTCAGCGTGACCCTGGCGTGGGTGATGTCGTAGCGGGTGCGCGACTGGGTGAAAGTCTCCAGGGCGCTGGTGGCGAGTTCCCGGGCGCGGCCGGCGTCGCCGTCGCGCAGCAGGAGCTCTGCGCGCGTGTGGCATATCTTGGCGCGTTCCAGGGTTTCGCCGAGGCTTTCTGCGAGCTGCTCGGCCTCGGTGAAGTAGCGTTCGGCGTCGTCGCGGTCGCCTGCGCCGAGGCGCGCTCGTCCGAGGGCGTGCAGGCTTTGCAGGACACCGCGGGCGTCGGCAACCTCGCGCCGCAGCCGGAACGCCTCGCTGTGGTGGTGCTCGGCTGCGGCCCATTCTCGTTTGGTCTCGGCGACAGTACCGAGGTTGGCGAGGATCGTGCTGTGGATCACGCGGTCGCGGTCGGCTTCGGGCACATCCTCCAGCAGTTCCAGCGCATCACCGAATCGCGTCCCGGCGGCCTGGATGTCGCCGCCGAAGTATTCTGTGGCGGCCACGATGCCGTAACAGCGGGCGCGCAGGTTGGCATCTGAGGTGCTGCTGAGGTCGAGAGCTGAACGCCCGTAGCGCTGCGCTTCACTGAAATCGCCAAGGTAGAGCGCGATATCCGCTAGGCGGATGAGCACGTGTACCCGCTCTGCGGAGCTGCCGATGAGCGCCATCTCAGCCTCGGCCTGAGCGCCGTCGAAATCCCCGCGCACGAACGCGAGCTCGGAACGAAGCAGCCGGACGCTGCTGTCTTCTACTGGAAGGAGCCCGATCATCTGGTCGGCCTCGTCCCAGTCGCCCAGGACGATGAGTACCCCGGCGAGGCGGGGGCCGAGTTCTTCGATGCTCACGTGCGGCCGGAGCTTCTGGTACAGCATGAGCGCGGTGTGGTACATCCCGGCCCGTTCAGCCTGGGATGCTGCCTGGTAGCCCGCCTTGACCATCTGACCGGACTGGCCGGCTTGCTCGAAGTGAAAGGCGGCTGACGCCATGGCGCCGTGGCGCCCGAACCACTCGCCCGCCCGCGCATGCAGGTACCGCCGCTGGTTGGCGCCCATTTCGGCGTACACCTCGCGCTGCATGAGCGCGTGAACAAAGCTCACCTCGCCGTGTGGCCCTTCCCGCATCAGCCGGATGTCACAGGCCTTGTTCAGTGCGGCGATGGCGTCTTTGGTGTCACCTTCCATCACGTAGGTGATGGGGGCGAGTTCGTCGGAGGTGTCCAGGACCACCGACGCGGCCCGCAGGAAGTGGCGGGTCATCTCGTCCGCGCGGGCGAGCCGGCGCCGCAGGATCGCATCCGCACGCGGCAGGACGACGTCCTCGGCCAGGGATGATCCCGGCGCCGGGGTGATCAGGCTCAGTGCTTCGCGCAGGAAGAAGGGATTACCGCCGGTCAGCCGGAACAGGCGGTCGATGATGGACTCGTCGGCCTGTTCGCCTGTCGCCGACATCATGCGCACGTATTCACCGACGTGCGCCCGCTCCAGCGGGACAACGGTCACGGTCACGTGCCCGGTGGCTGACCATTCAGCCATCAAGTCGGCGAGCTCGGGGTAGTCGCTGAGCTGTTCCTCCTGGATGGTGGCGGCTACGAGGACGGGCACCTGCCGCAGCTTGCGGAACAGGTAATTTAGGAAATACAACGTGTCCGGGTCAGCCGCGTGCAGGTCATCGACCAGGAGAAACAGTCCTGCGTTTCCGGAGGTGGTCCTGATGAGGATGCGTGATAGTTCTTCGTAGACCCCGCGGAGGCTGAATGAGCCTTCGGCGAGCTTTTCGCCGATATTGGCGAGGAACGTGCCGATGAACGGGACCGCATCGAGCAGGTGGGGTGCGGCACGTGCCAGTGTCCGCCGGATCTGGTCGGGAGTGCGGCCGAGATAGGACGCGAGCGCTTCCTTCAAGGGGAGGAGGGGTTCCGCGCCCCGGCCCAGGCACCGGACGGAAATAACGGTCATCCCGCAGTTGCGAGCCTCCGCTGCTGCCTCGACGGCGAGCCGCGATTTGCCGACACCGGATTCGCCGAGAATCAGGACGGCATGCCCCTTGCCGGTTTCGGCTACCCGGGCGATGTGCTGGCGCAGCAGATCAAGCTCAAGACGCCGGTCGATCAACGGTTCTTGCTGGTTCTCGCCGCCTACCTCGGTCCTTCCGCTGCTGTGATCATTCCGCGATGGCACGGCAAACTACCCTCCGCGTCCGATAGCTGACTGCTGGTGAGGTTCTCTACGAAGACAGTACTCACTGATCGCTCACCGCCGCCACTGAACATGACGAACGAACAGGAGCGGGTCGTCAGGGGATGGACTCAGCGCGTGCCAGCGTCCGGCGGATCTGCTCAGGAGTGCGGCCCAGATAAGGACGCGAGCGCTTCCTTGAAGGGGAGGAGGGGTTCCGCGCTCCGGCCCAGGCACCGGACGGAAATGACGGTCATCCCGCGTTTGCGGGCCTCCGCTGCCGCCTCCGCGGCGAGCCGTGATTTGCCGACACCGGACTCGCCGAGAAACAGGACGGCATGCCCCTTGCCGCTTTCGGCTACCCGGGGGATGTGCTGGCGCAGCAGATCAAGCTCGAGCTGCCGGTCAATCAGTGGTTCTTCCAGGCTGTCGCCGCCTGCTTCGGTCGTTTCGCTGTGATCATTCCGTGATGGCATAGCAAACTACCTCCGCGTGCGGCTGCCGCCCACGCGCCTAACGAGCGAGAAGCCATGACCTGGACCTTCGCGACAAAGGTCTGCCACTCATCCGGGCCGAAGCTCAGCGCCCCGTCGCCGGGGTTCCTGGAGTCTCGCACCGCGACCTTGCCGTTGCGGGTCCTGGCGACCTCCACGCAGTTCGCCTGGCTGTTGCTGTAGCTGGACTTGCGCCACGGGGTGGTCACGTCATCGTGGTTCATTGCTTTACCTCCACGTCACTGACCCTGCCCCAGCCGCTGCCTGATCCGCGCCGCTGAGGCAGCCGGGCTCAGCGCCGCGCTCCGCAGCGCATCGAAGACCAGCGTGTAGCCGCGCAGTTCCTGATCCCCTTCGAGGTACTGACTGCTGGTGAGAGTCTCTACGAAGACAGTACTTACTGATCGCTCGCTGCCAAAACTGAACATGACGAACGAGCCGGACATATTCGCCTTGTCGCCGGCTTCCAGCGGAAGTACCTGAACGCTGATGTTCGGCCGGTCCATCAGTTCCAGCAGCCTGCCGAGCTGGCCGCGCTGCACCTCGTCACTGCCGACCGTGGTGACCAAGGCGACCTCCCAGATCACGGCGTCAAGCCGCACATCGGTGCCCTGTTCCAGCCGGGCCTGACGCTCCTGCCGGATGCTGATGAGGCTCTCCAGCTTGGCGGGCGAGATCATCGCGGGGTTGACCAGCATGACGGCCCTGGCGTACTCGGGCGTCTGGAGGAGCCCCGGCACGATGGTCGGCTCCCAGGTCTTGATGTAGCTGGCGTCTGTCTCCAGGCCGATGAAGTCGGCGTAGTACGGTGGGATGGTGTCGTTGTAGTCCTGCCACCAGCCGCGCTTGTTGCTCTCCCGCGCCAGGCGCTCCAGGTACGCGCGGTGCTCTTGGTCCTGGTCGGCGTAGCGGTCGAGCAGGAGCCGCAGGTCTCCCACGCGCACGGTGACGATGCCGTGCTCTATCCGGCTGATCTTCGCCGGGCTGCAATTCAGCAGCTCCGCGGCCTGAGCCGTGGTGACGCCAGCCACCTCGCGCAGCCGTCGCAGCTCCGCGCCGACGCGGCGTGATCTCACTGTGGGCTTACCGCCGACAGGCATGGCTCATCCTCTCGCATGCAAGCCAAACAATCAGAAACGCTTGCAGAACTGCAAGGCTTGCAATTAGTCTATCTTCCACTCGTCGTGTCCAGGTTGCGACGTTGGGATCGTAGCGGACCTTCTACCAGCAAGGAGGTTCCCCGGTGCGGTACACCGCCCGTGGACTCGCGTTCACCACGACCGCTGAAGCTGGACGATGCTCAAGGTGTTCACGTTCGGGGGTGATAGCCCCATGAACGGCAGCACGAGCGCGCGTGTTACCGGCGGTCCCGCGGGCGGCGCTCCCGTTGCAGAGGACGGGTCCGGCGCTTGGCACGAGGCCGCAGCCAGCCTTCCCGAGCCGGGCGGTAACAGGGTGCCGATTCTGTCCTCCTATCACGGTCACGACCTCGAGCACTGGCCGCTGCACCACACGCTCGTCCTTGGAGCTCTTGACAGTGCGGTGCCTTCGGCTCGCGTTCACCTGCGACAACTCCTGCGAGAGTGGGGCCAGGCAGAGCTAGAGGAGGATGCGAGCGTCGTCATCAGCGAGCTGGTGACCAACGCGGTTGTGGCGTCCGCCGAGCTGCGGCCGGCGGTGGCGCCGGTGCTGGTGTGGCTCGGATCAGACAGGCACCGTGTGCTCCTGGCCGTGGCAGACGCAAGCCCGCGGCCTCCGATGCGGCTGCCCCTGGGACCGTACGCCTACGGAGGCCGGGGGCTGGCGCTGGTGGAAGCGCTCAGCAGCCGGTGGGGGTGGTATCCGGCCAGCATCGCCGGGCTGGCGAAGGCTGTTTGGGCGGAATGGTGCCTGCCATCCGAAGCCGGCCAGCGGTCGGCTACCGGCGAGCCGAACCACCGCCATGCGGTCTGACCAGCACGAGCAGCGCTCGCCGCTGGGACTGGGACCGCTGGAGACCGCGGTCATGCGGGTCATGTGGGAGGCCGATCAGTGGCTGATGGTCCGGGATATCCGCCATCGGATGGACTACGCCCCGGTGGTCTACACGACGGTGGCGCAGGTCACCCGCATCTTGTGTGAGAAAGGCCTGCTCATCCGCCGTCTCGGCGACCGTGCGGGGAAGCCCGGCCCGTCGGCCTGGTGGTACCGGGCGGCCCGCCCGGTGAGTGAGCACATCGGGGAGCTGATCGCCACGTTAATGGACTACAGCCCAGACCCCGAGGCGGCGCTCGCCTACGCGCTGACCGCGCGACAGAAGACCCCACCGGACAACCCCCCGAGTACCCCGTGACAGGGAGAAAGGCCAGGAGATTCCGTTGCATGCGGATGCTTACGTGGTAACGCCTGCTGATGGCCGGGCGCAGTCGGACGATCCGGTCGGGGACCGGGCAGCGGGCGCAGCGTGGCCGGTCCGGTCGGGGCTGGTGCCGCCGGTTGCGGAGGGCTTCGTTGCCCGGACAGAGACGGTGCCCGGGCTTGAGGCGGCGCTGGCTCCCGGGGCTGCGGTGGCACTGGTCACAGGCCTGCAGACCGCCGGGGGTTCGCAGGACTGGCCGGGCCCATGCGGCAAGACTCAGCTCGCGGCTTATGTGGCCGGGGCCTTGTGGCGGTCACGCTCGGTAGACGTGCTGGCCTGGGTGGCCGCGGCCAGCCGGGCGTCGGTGCTGTCCGGCTATGTACAGGCCGCCGCCGAGCTGGGGCTGGATCACGGCGGTGATGCCGAGGCGGTGGCGGCCCGCCTGGTGGCCTGGCTGGGCGGGACCAGCAGGCCGTGGCTGATGGTGCTGGATGACCTGCGAGATGCGGCGGACCTGGAGGGCCTGTGGCCGTCCGGGTCGGCGGGCCGGGTGCTGATCACGGCCGCGGACGCCGCGGTGGTGTCCGGCGCGCCCCGGATGCTGGTTCTGGCGGTGCCTGCGTTCAACACGCGGGAGGCGCTGAGCTACCTGTCGGGCCGGCTGACCACGGACCCGGACCAGCGCAGTGGCGCGATCGACCTGGCCGGCACTCTTGGCTGCGAGCCGGCTGCGCTGGCCCAGGCCGCCGCGGTGATCATCAGCTCGGGCATCCGCTGCCGCGAGTACCGGGACTATTTCGTGCAG
>JBKQQQ010000257.1:0-3136 GCA_052144275.1 Streptosporangiaceae bacterium | reverse complement strand
CATGTCTGACCCTGGGGCCGCCGACGTGCGGGATACCTACCAGCCGGGGGTGCACGATTACCGCGACGCCTACTACGACCCCGGCTACACGCCGTCCCACACCGACATCCTGGCCGCGTTCCGGGTGACTCCCCAGCCGGGGGTGCCGCCGGAGGAGGCGGCGGCTGCCGTCGCGGCCGAATCATCGACGGGCACCTGGACCACCGTGTGGTCCGACCTGCTCACCGACCTAGACCGATACCGGGCCCGCTGCTACCAGATCGAGCCGGTGCCGGGACAGCCGGATCAGCTGATCGCCTACATCGCCTATCCCCTGGACCTGTTCGAAGAGGGCTCGATCGTCAACCTGCTCTCCTCGATCGTCGGCAACGTCTTCGGCTTCAAGGCGCTGCGCGCACTGCGGCTGGAGGATCTGCGCCTCCCGGTCGCTTACCTGAAGACATTTCCCGGCCCGCCGCACGGCATCGTGCTGGAACGCGACAAGCTCGACAAGTACGGTCGGCCGCTGCTGGGCGGCACGATCAAGCCGAAGATCGGGCTGTCGGCCCGCAACTACGGCCGCTCGGTCTATGAGCTGCTGCGCGGCGGCCTGGACTTCACCAAGGACGACGAGAACGTCAACTCCCAGCCCGTCATGCGCTGGCGCGACCGCTTCGAGTTCACCATGGAAGCCGTGCGGAAGGCAGAGAGCGAGACCGGCGAGCGCAAGGGGCACTACCTGAACGTGACGGCCGGGACCATGGAGGACGTCTACCGGCGGGCCGAGTTCGCCAGGGAACTGGGCGCGCCGATCATCATGTCCGACTTCTTCACCATGGGCTTCACCGCGCACACCTCGCTGTCCCTGTGGTGCCGGGACAACGGCGTGCTGCTGCACTGCCACCGGGCTATGCACGCGGTGGTCGACCGGCAGCGCAACCACGGTGTCCACTGGCGGGTGATAGCCAAGTGGCTGCGGATGGCCGGCGGTGATCAGCTGCACAACGGAACCGTGGTCGGCAAGCTCGAGGGAGACCGCACCGCCACGATGGCGATCAACGACCTGCTGCGGGAAGACTTCATCCCCGCGGACAAGAGCCGGGGCATCTACTTCGACCAGGCCTGGGCATCAATGCCTGCGGTCTTCCCGGTGGCATCCGGCGGCATTCACGTCGGGCACATGCCGGAGCTGGTCGATATCTTCGGTACTGACTGCGTGCTCCAGTTCGGCGGCGGAACCCAGGGACATCCGCAGGGCAACAGGGCGGGTGCCACAGCGGTCCGGGTCGCCCTGGAAGCGGTGGTCCGAGCCCGCGGCGAAGGCCAGGACCTCGCTGCGGAGGGCCCGCAGATCCTAGCTGCGGCGGCCCGGCACTCGCCGGAGCTCCGGGACGCGCTGGCGCTGTGGAAAGAAACCAAGTTCGAGTTCGACGAAGTCGATCGCCTCGACCTGGCCGGCGCCGGGTCCTCACCGGAACGGAGGACATCCAGTTGAGCTCCTATCTCGCCCAGCTGGACGAACACCAGCTGGCCAAGCAGATCCAGTACCTGCTGAACGAGGGCTTCGTTCCGGCAATCGAGTACGTGCGCCAGCCCGATCCGCACGATCACTACTGGGGCATGTGGAAGCTTCCGCTGTTCCAGGCCCGGGTCGTCGAGGATGTGCTGACCGAGATCCAGGCCTGCGAGACAGCCCATCCGGACTGCTTCATCAAGCTGATCGGCTACGACCGCCAGCGACAGACCCAGGCGGTCAGCCTGGTAGTGCACCAGCCCCGGCAAGACAGCGCGTGAAGTGCCGAACTCTCGCCGCGAGGAGGAACCACCGCCTAACCATCGGTACGTCCAGAACTGGCTGACTGTACTCCACGCTACGCCGATCCCGGATCGCACATAGCTACGAATAATCGGCGATAGGTATCTCGGAGCGGGAATCAGGTGTAGTCGACGATGCGAGCCAACGCAATCTGCGAGAGGATCATCGGCACCCTCCGCCGGGAACTCCTCGACCGGTTGGATATCGCTAAGCGCCGTCTTGCGCTGATCGCCGACAGCCAGATCAGGGCGGCCTGCACGGTGGCGGCGCTGCTCCTGCCATATCACACCGGGCCCGGGTGGCGGCAGAATGGCTGCCATGGCCCAGCCAACGACGGCCGTCAGGCTCGCCGAACTCGTCGCCGCCCTCTCACTCGGCATTGACCTGGGCTTCGGCCAGCCGATGGAGCATGTCCTGCGTCAGTGCCTGATCGCGATGCGGCTGGCAGGGCGGATGGGCCTGGACGACGGCGCCCGGTCTGCTGTCTATTACACGTCCCTGCTGGTCAACGTCGGCTGCCATTCCGATGCGCATGAGCAGGCGAAGTGGTTCGGCGACGACATCGAGCTGAAATCGCACAAGTACGACTACGACCAGAAAAGCCTGGTGGCCGCGGCAGCATCATTTCGGCGCCTCGGCCAGGGGCATCCGCCGATACACAGGTTCCGGATCGGGCTGGAGTTCGCGCTGTCAGGCTTCCGTGATCTAGACGGGATGATCGCGCGGCACGCGGACATAGCCTGCTCGCTCGCCGCTGAGCTCGGCCTGCCAGATGAGGTACAGAACGCGATCGCAGCATCGTATGAGCGCTGGGATGGTCGCGGCTGGCCCGGCGAGCTGCGCGGCGACTCGGTACCGCTGGCGTCGCGGCTCGCACAGCTTGCCGAGTACATGGAGGTGGCGCATCGCGTCGGGGGCGAGGACGCTGCGGTGGCGATGGCCCGCAAGCGCCGCGGGACGCAGTTCGACCCCGATCTCGCGGACCTGATCTGCACCGACACAGTCGAGATCCTTGGCGGCCTCGGCACTGCCCGGACGTGGGACGCGGTGATCGGCGCTGAGCCCGCGCTGAGCATGACACTGTCTGGCGAGCAACTCGATGCGGCGCTGCTCGGAGTCGCGAACTTCGTGGACCTGAAGTCGCCGTACATGCTCGGCCACGCAAGCGCAGTTGCCAAGCTCGCCAGCCTTGCCGGCGCCACGCTCGGCCTGGACGACGGTGAGGTAGAACTGCTGCGCCGGGCCGCGCTGGTCAGTGGCCTGGGCAGGCTGGGCATCTCGAATTCGATCTGGGATAAGCCCGGCCCGCTCGGCGCCGGCGAGCGGGAACGGGTGCGCCTG
>JBKQQQ010000256.1:0-2582 GCA_052144275.1 Streptosporangiaceae bacterium | reverse complement strand
CTGGTCTCGCTCGTCCTGGCCGGCGTCGGCCAGGACGCCATGATCTGGGGCGGCGAGCTCGTGCTCCGCGACGGGGCCGCCGTCGGCCAGGTGACCTCCGGCGCCTGGGGCGAGACCGTCGGCGGCTGCGTCGGCCTGGCCTACATCCGCCACCCGGACGGCCACGTGCTCACCCCCGACATCGTCCGGGCCGGTGAGTACCAGGTGAACGTCGGCGGCCAGCTCTACCCGGCCACCGTCCACCTGCGCCCGCCGTTCGACCCGGCCGGCGACCGCATCAAGGGCCGCTACAGCAGCCAGCCAGGCTCACCCGCCGCACCGGTCTAACATCCATTGATCCGAACGGGCTCCGGTTCCCGCCTCGCCCACCCTCCAGCCGCCCCGGTGGAGATACGCTGCCAGCTCCCCACCGTCAAGCGGGGGCTGCTGGTTTCGCCGCGGTTGCGCGGGCCTGCTTGCGGCGGGCCAGGAGGTATTTCACGCCTTCCATGGTGAGGAAGGCGGTGACGACGGCGATCAGGACGGGTGCGGTCTGCAGCGCCCCTATCTGGGTCAGGAACGCGGCCATCAGCACCATCGAGAACGGCGCGGCCGCGAGCGCCCCCGGGACGGCGACGAGCAGGCAGGAGAACGCCAGCCCCAGCGGCACCCCGGGGATTACCTGGTGGACGATGACCCCGGCCGTTCCGCCGATGAACAGCGACGGGAAGATGGGCCCGCCCACGAAGCCGCTGCCCTGGCTGACGGCGAAGGTGAGCATCTTGACGATGAGCGTGGCCACCAGCAGGCCCAGGCCCAGGGTCCCGGCATCGCCGAGCACCGTGCTGAGCTGGTCGCTGCCGGAGAACATGGTCAGCGGAAGGGCCACGCCGGCGATCCCGAACACCACGCCGCCCAGCGTGGATTTGGCGATGTCCGGGACCTTCAGCCGGCCGAACAGCCCCGAGGCCGCCATCATGAACCCGGCCAGGACCGTCACCACCAGGGCCGCGAACAGGCCCAGGGGGACCCCCGCGAGCAGCTGCCAGTCGTGGTACGTGTACTGCGGCACCTTGTAATCGTCCAGGAACACGGCGCCGGCGATGGCGAAGTAGAGGCCGAACGAGACGCTCGACGCCACGATCTCCGCGGCCAGGGCCTTGGCGAGCTTCTGCCCGCCCGGGCGGGCGACCTCGATGATCAGCATCACCACGATCACCGTGCTGGAGAACAGCCCGCCGTAGGCTCCGGCGAAGCCGGCCAGGGTGTTCACCTGGGAGTCCTCTTCACCGAGCGCCCTGCGCCGGGCGATCCAGCTGCCCGCCCCGCCGCCCATCGTGCCCAGCGCCTTCTCCGGGCCCAGGCTGGCGCCCCCGATCAGCGACACCGCCGAGACGATCACGACCCCCGGCACCAGTCCCGGGTCGACGTGCCCGGTTTTCAGGTCGTCGAACAGGCCGGGAACCTGCTCCGGCAGGCGGGTCAGGCGGCGCAGCAGGCCGACCGCGACGCCGGCCGCCGCGGCGACCGCGACCCACCACCAGTGCCCGCCGAACCAGCCCGGATGGGAATCGTCATACCACTTGCCCCCGAACTTGATCACCCCGATGAACGCCAGGCCGGCGAACGCGCCGAACACCCCGAGGACGACCGCGTACCCCATCAGGACCCAGAACTCCCGCTTCTGGGTAACCGGCGGTGCCACGGGAGCCCCGGGCGCGGCGCTCACCATCTGGACCTCGCCACAGCTGAACCCGCCCCGCTCATCGGCGTATGCCCCCATCAAAAGCCCGCAACTCCCTCATCACTCGATGCTGGGAGCGCTCGCTGTCAAAGGCATCACCCGTTCGGGATGACCGCCTCTTGCCGGGCCGGCCCCGTCTTTCCCGGTGGCCTCAGGAGGCCGCGGCTGGTGAAACGGGCATTTAGGCTGGTATCCACCAACGCGTGGTCACGGTGGTTTCCCGGTCGGCTTCCCCGGCTGGCCGCGGCCATTTCATGGAGGTGACGATGCGCCTGACGGGCATCCCGCGCCTTCCGCTGGCTATCGCCGCAGCCGCTGCAGTGCTCACGGCCTGCTCAGGCTCTGCCGCACCGAACGGCGCGCACGCGAGCCCGGCCCCGGCCACCTACTACCTGGCGCTGGGTGACTCGCTGTCCCAGGGCGTCCAGCCTGATGCGGCCGACGCCAGCGTGGAGACCCGGGATGGCTATCCCGATCAGGTCTACGCGGCCCTGCGTCCCAGCCATCCCGCGCTTAAGCTCGTCAAGCTGGGCTGCCCGGGCGAGACCACCAGCACCATGATCAACGGCGGGATCTGCCACTACGAGGGCGGATCTCAGCTCGACGCCGCTGTCGCCTTCCTGCAGGCCCACCGTGGCCGGGTGCTCCTGGTCACCATCGACATCGGCGCCAACGACCCCGAACACTGTGCTGGCCAGCAGGGGGGCGGCCAGCCCAGCCTCACCCAGCTCGCCTCGTGCGCCGTGACCGGCATCCCGGCCGCCGTCACCCACCTGACCACGATCATGGCCCGCCTGAAAGCCGCCGCCGGGCCGGGCGTCCGCATCGTCGGGATGAACTACTACCTGCCCGCGCTGGC
>JBKQQQ010000255.1:0-16960 GCA_052144275.1 Streptosporangiaceae bacterium | reverse complement strand
CCGCGGAAAGGCGGAGATCATCCCCGCTCCAGAACCGGCCAGGGTCATACCAGTCCGGCTGCCGCCGGGCCGGCAGCAGGCCCATGGCCTGGTAGGTGACGGCGACGAGCTGGGCGCAGTAGGCGGTTTCCAGGCTGGCGTCCTGCTCACCCCGCCTGACTGGTGGCAGCCGCCCGCGCAGCCACCCGGAGGCCATCCGGGCCGCGGACGGAAACGGCGTGCCGTCCAGCCGCGCGATGGTGCGCAGCAGCGCGTCTTCCATCTCCCGGGCAGGCGGAGGTTCCAGCTGGCGTAGCCAGGCCCGCTGACCGTACCTGGTGGCCCAGAGGGTGACGGCCGCGCGCAGGTCATGCAGCTGCACACCGCGGTGACGACTGCCCGACCACAGGTCGGACAGCGACCTGCCCAGCTCGGCATGCCACATCAGCGCAGGCAGATCATCCAGCACGACGGACATGCCGACGTGGTTGACCGGGCTGTTGGTCGTCAGCTGGATAGCCCGGTCGGCCGCGGTATGCCCGCGAAACAGCCACACGTCACCCGTGCGGGTCAGGTCGAGGGCCTCATCCAGGCCGATGCGCATGCCAGGCACAGTCGTAGCCTAGGCAGATGCGCTGGTGGAAGATACTCGGCCTGGCAGCCTTCGCAAGCGTGGCGGCCACCGGGGTAGTGATCGCACGGGACCAGCGGCGCCGCCGCGCCTACACGCCGGAGGAGATCCGGGCACGGCTGCACGCCCGGCTCGCCGAGGCGTCCGCGACCCCGCCGCCAGCACCCGGCGGCGACTCCGGGGCCATGACACCGCCGAGCGAGAGCTCAAGCCACACCCGCAGGCGCGGATTTGGGCGTTAGCGTGGGGCCTGGCCGCGGGCCGGGCGTCACAGGTTACCGTTCTCCCGGCTGTAGAACGGGATGGCGATCGCGGCGCCGGTTACGTTCCCTGGCGCCCGGATCAGCCACTGCTCGGCTCGTGTCGCGGGGTCGAACCACACCAGCGAGACGCTGCCGGTGCAGCTGGTCGGCGCCTGGATCAGCAGCCGGGAGCCGAGCGCGGTCAGCACGCGGTTGTCGCCCATGGTGTGCGGCACCGTCACCAGCGTGATCGCGCCGCCGCGCGCCTGCCTGAAGACCTGCAGCACGCCGCATGGCCCGGCTGCCTGCAGGTAAAGCCCGCCTGGCAGCTGCCATGCGTCGAGATCGCCCAGGTCGCCGCTGCTGGCGCTGCGCCGCGGCGTCAACGTCGTGGGCCGTGCGCCGCTGACCGGAACCAGCCAGAGCTCCGCAATGGCGCTGTGGGGCGGCACGCAGGACGCCAGCACCGTGCCGCTGTTCCACCAGCGGGCCGGGTTACAGCTATTCGCGCTCGTCCCGGGAACGGGCAGCTCGCGGATTTGCGCACCGCTGTTGCTGACCAGCTTGAGGCCGTAGCTGGTGCCGGTGACGAAACCGGTACCAGAAGGCGTGTACAGCACCTGGCCGTCCGCCGAGTAGCCGAGCGGGCGGGCCAGCCTGCCGGACAGGCTGTACCGGGCCAGGCTGGTACCGGAACCCGCTGGCTGGCCGGCCACGATGTTCAGGCCGTGCGGCGTGGTGTAGCCGATCGGCGTCGCATCACCCTGCAGGGCGAAGGTGCTCACCTGGCCGGTGGCCAGGGTGAGCTGCTCGACGCCGCCCTTGCCGGAGACGACCTGGAACAGCGCGCGCTTGCCATCGCCTGACCAGGCGGCCAGCTGCGGCGCGAACCGCCAGTCCGGCCAGCTCGCCAGCTGGTACCTGGTGCCGCCCGGGCTGATCAGGTACAGCGACGCCGGCCCGGACCCGCCCTCGGGCGGCGCGGACGCGTATTGAGCCAGGACCCATCCGGCTCCGACGCGGTCCCATGGCACGCTGGCCCGTGCGGTGCCGCCAGCTGGGCGGGCGGCAGCGACGCCGGCCGTGGTCCCGGCGGCGAGCAGGACGGCGCTCACCACGGCGGTCACAATCGCGGTCAGGGTCGCTCGCCACAGTCTCATGCCTTCATGACGCACTCGCGGCCCGGGCGGTTGCGGCACACGAGATCACAATTCGCCAGCATGCCGGTGCCCGGCGGTATCGGCGGTCACGCTCATGAATCTCTCCTCGGCCGCCCGGCGAATCTCACAGCAGGCTGACCGCGGTGTCTACCGCGCCGGCCACGTCGTCGTCGGCCGGGTAGAGCAGGGACCGGCCCGCGACGAGCCCGAGGACGTTCGGCAGCCGCAGCGCCTTGCGCCAGCTCGCGAACGCGGACTCGGGGTCGTCCGGGACCTCGCCGCCGAGCAGCAGGGCCGGCAGCGTGGAGGCGGCCATGACCTGCTCCATGTCCGGCACCACGGGGACCTTCAGCCAGGTGTAGGCCGAGGTGCTGCCCAGGCCGGAGGCCACGGAGATGGCCCGCATCATCGCCTCGGGGGACAGGTCGTTGCGGATCCGGCCGTCTTCCCGGCCCGCGATGAACGGCTCGATCATCGCGGTCAGCCGGCGGTCGGCCAGGTCGGACACGGCGTGCGCGCAGGCCTGCAGGGTGCCCGCGGTGGCCGGGTCGCGGGGGTCGATGCGCATCAGCATCTTTCCGCCGTCGAAACCCATCCGCGCGATGGCGGGCGCGTCGTACCCGGTGAACCGGTCGTCGATCTCGAAGACGGTCCCGGCCAGGCCGCCCCGGTTCATCGAGCCGATCACCACCTTGCCCTCGAGCGCGCCGAGCAGCAGCAGGTCCTCCAGCACGTCGGCGGTGCCGAGCACGCCGTCGACGCCGGGCCGGCCCAGCGCCACGCACAGCCGCTCGAGCAGGCCGGCGCGGTCCGCCATCGCGGTCTCGCGCCGGCCGGCCCGCAGGATGCCGCGCGCCGTGTGGTCGGCGGCGATCAGCACCAGGCGCCCGGCGAACGCGGGGGCCGGCTTGCGCCCGGCCGCCGCCTCCGCCACCATCTCGGGCCGCCGCGCGCGGGTCTGCCTGATCGCGGCCACCCGGTCAGCGAACACGGCCGCTCGGCGACTCGCTCATCCGGTCGTCAGCAGGAAATCGAGGCAGGACCCGTCCTGCGCGATGTCGATGACGGCTCCGCGCAGCACCCCGGAGGAGTAGTCGCTGCCCGGGTTGACGCACAGCGTCCGGCCGATCTTCTGCGCGCCCCGGGACTCGTGGATATGCCCGTGCAGGGCCACCACCGGCTGATAACGCTTGATGGCCTCGCGCACCGCGTGGCTGCCCACCGGGACGATGCTGGGCCGGCCGCCGCGGATCACCGGCTTCAGCGTGGCGTCGAGCTCGGGAGCGTCGTCGAGCCCCGAGGCGTACGGCGGGCAGTGCAGGTTGAGGATGCACGGCTGGCCGTCGGGTACCGGGTCGAGCATCTCGCTGATCTGCTTGGCCAGCTCGTCCTCGGTGCACTCCCGCTCGGTGTTCCACGGCGTGGTCGGCACCACCCCCAGGCTGGCCATGGTCACCGGCCCGAGGTCGCACAGCTCGAGTTCCGGGCACTCCACCCGGCCGTGCGCCGCCAGCACCGCGTCGGCGTCCACCGGGTCGTCGTTGCCGGGCGTGATGATGCAGCGCACTGCCGGGTCGAGCCGCTCCGCGGCCAGGTCGCACCAGCGCTGCATCTGAGCCGAGATCTCGCGGCGGAACAGCTGGTCGAGCTCCGCTGGATCGTCGGACAGCCGGGCCAGCTCGGCGGCGTCCATCCGGACCGGGTACAGGCCGGCCCTGCCGATGTCGGCGACCAGCCGGTCCCACTCCGCCTCGGGCACGGTAATCTCCTCGCCGCCGACCCGGGCCCGCAGCGAGCCGCCCTCGGTCAGCACCGGGACGATCGCCTTGCCCGCGAAATCACCGCCCAGGATGATCACGTCCGCCTCGTATACCCTGGCCGCGGCCAGGAACTTGCGAAAGCAGACCTCGGACCCGTGGAGGTCGGTGGCGAAGTAGATGCGCAGCCCGCGCGTCTTGGAGCGCTTGGGTTTGCCTCGCAGCATCCGTCTACTCCGGGGGAAGCTCGCGCATGGCCATGTTCAGGTCAAGCGAGTTGCGCTGCCTGCGCACCGAACGGGCGATCACGTAGATCACCGGCCCGGCGCCGAGCACGATCACCAGGGTGAGGATCGACTCCCAGCTGAACTTCCCGTACACGCTGGAGTGCGCGACCAGTTCGTACACGGTGAACAGGGCGAGGACCGTGGTGGCCCCGCCGACCAGCGCGACGTTGCGCAGCCACTTCTTCCTGGCCTCATCCGGCAGGCCGGGCGTCTGGATCAGGTCGGCCCGGCGCATCGGGAGCACGGTTGCCGAGATGCCGCCGGCTAGCAGGATCAGCGCGAAGAACAGGCTCTGCAGGGCCACGATGCTGCCCAGGTTGACCAGGCTGGTCAGGAAGCAGAACCCGATGCCGATCACGAGCACGATGGCGATGGCGACGTTCGGCGCGTGGTTGCGATCGCCGATCTTGGCCACGCTCACCGGCAGCAGCCGGTCGAAGGCCTGGGCGAAGAGGACCCGGGTGGTGACGGTCAGGAAGGCCAGGTTGACCGCGATCTCGGCCAGCGGCACCGCGGTCGCGAACAAGATCTTGGTGATCGGGTCGGTGGACAGCACCATGCCGTAGCCCAGGCCGCCGGACACCGAGCTCAGGCTGGTGATCTTCCCGTAGGCCGCCGGGTTGACCACGCCCAGGTTGGCCTGCGCCTGCATGAAGTTCAGGCCGATCCGCGCGCGCAGCATGGCCCAGACGCCGATCCACAGCACGACGAGCACGCCGATGCTGATGGCCGAGGCGTACAGGTAGGTACGGCCGGGGCGCCGCAGCTCGCCGCCGACGTAGTAGGAATACAGGACGCCGTTGTAGTTGAGCACCATGAACGGGATGATCGCCACCCCGGCCGCGATGGAGGTGCCGAACACCACGCCGTTCGCCTTGCCGCCCGCGATGATGGCCGCGTAGGCGCCCGGGTGGTTACTGTAGGTGGCCAGCGCCGAGGTGAAGTCCGCGTGCGAGTTGGCCGCCAGCACCCCGATCAGCACGATGAACGCCACGACCTGCAAGACGATCAGCCAGAAGATGATCCGTGCGACCACCCGGACCGAGAACAGCGACAGCGCGGCCACGATCAGCATGACCACGACGCTGAGCCAGGCGATGGCGATGTTGCTGGTCAAGTGGTTGCCGGCGTTCGCGACCGCGGTGCTGTGGAACGCCGCGCCCAGCCCGCTGAGCATGAACGGGGTGAACTGCGCGGCGAAGTGCGCGTTGGTCGACAGGACGTAGGTGAACACCACGGCGATGCCGAGCCCGGCGACCGCGCCGGCTACCGGCGAGACGATCCGGGACAGGTAGACGTACTCGCCGCCCGCCCGGGGCACGGCGCGCAGCAGGTAGCGGTAGGCGAACATGGCGACCAGCCAGATGATCGCGCCCGCCACCAGCGGCAGGTACATGTCGGCCTTGGCGAAGTCCGTCAGCCCGGCGTTGAAGTTGATGAACGTGTTGACGACGGCGACCGACGCCAGCGAGATGCCCGTCGCCGCCGGGATCCCCAGATCGCGGACGAGGCCTGATGTCTGCCGGACGAACAGCCGGGTGGAAGGGGACGCCCCTGCCCTGGCCGCTCCTGACGGAACCGATGCTTCACTGCTACTTGTCACTGGGCTACCTCCAGCCTCAGCATCACCAGGGCGAGGAAGGCCAGGATGCGGCTGGCAGGACGTTCTACCAGCCCAGACGGCTCCTCAGGCTGAGATCATGGTCAGGCCATGACAAGAGATTGTCAATACCTATGAACATACGTGTGTTCCTACATAACAAAGGGCGCGAGACCTCAGGTGTCACGGCCCGAGCAGCGGTACGGGCAGCGGCCCGGGGGGTGGGCGGAGTGGTGGCCCCGGGCCGCTGCCGTCCTTAGCCGCGGAACAGTTCCACGGCGTTGGTCCCGTCGTTCACCGCGAGGATGCCGGCCGGCGTCGTGACGATGCCGAACAGGTCGCCCGCGCCGTTCTTGACCAGCGTCTTGGTGGTGAGCTGGCGCCCGGCCGGGGTGACCTCGACGGCGTTGCCGTTGTTCCCGTTCACCACGATCAGGTCGCCGTTGGGCGCCAGGGTCATGCCCAGCGGAGCGTCGAGGGCGCCGCCCGCGGACAGCAGCCCGGCCGTGGCCGCCTGGGCGGCGGTCCGGGTGGTCGCCTGCGGGATGGCCGAGATCGTGTTGGTCTCGGTGTCCGCCACGTACAGCGTCCCGTTGTGCCCCAGCGCCAGTCCGGTGGGCGCGAGGACGAGCGCGGCCTTGTTGGCCCGCCACGGGTAACCGCTGCCGACCACGGTAGTGCCGGTGAGCGCCGGCGGTGCGGCGGCGCTGAGGGTGAAGTCGAGGCGCACCACCGTGCAGTTGCCGGTCACCGGCGTGCCGTTGCTGGTGCTGGTGTTGCCACCGAGGGCGTTGGAGACGAACACCTGCGCCGATGTCGCGGTCGACGTCACGGCCAGGTCCCAGGGGCCGACGATGTTCTTGTTCGCGATGGTCTGGACCACCGTGCCCTGATCGTTCAGCACGATCAGGCACCCGGCCGGGTCGAGGCCGGGCAGCGCGCCGCTCTTGGTGGTGGGCAGGCTCCCGACGACCACCCAGCCGCCGGGCAGGATGCCGAGCGCGGTGGTCAGGCCGACGCCGCCCGGGCAGGCCATTCCTGCGGGCAGCGTGGCCACGTCGGCGAACAGGCTGGTCCGCCCGCCCGGGGATACCTGGACGATGGTGGTGCCGGTGCCCTGGACGTTGGCCTTGTCGTTAAAGTTGCTCACCAGGATGTCGCCGGCGGTCAGCCGGCCCGCTGTGGCCGGCACGACGGCGAGCCCGTACGGGTTCACGTCGCCCTTGGCCGGAACGGTCGAGGCGATCTGCGACCCGGCGTGGAGCTGGCCGAGGAAGGACACGGCCGTCTCCGCGGCCGGCTTCGCGCTTGAGGTTGCCGGGGCAGGAGTCGTCGCGGTCGTTGAGTTGGATGTGCTGCTGCATGCCGTGGTCACCAGACCAAGGCCCAGCATGGCGGTCAGAACTGAGGCAAGGTGCCGAGGCCCCACCGTGCTCCCCTCCCTGGAGGGCCCGCGCCCTCCATGGTCCACTGAAATGAATAGGGGGCAGCTGCCATCGGCGCCAGTGCAAGCGGCACTCTGCCCCACGGTCCCACTTGATACACGTGCCGGGGGCTGGCCTGGTTCAACGCGGGGAGCGGATCGGATGTATCAAGCGCCAGTGCCCGGTGCTCCGATTCCACAAGGGTGCCCTCGCACGCGGGAGCGGGGTGCGGGGGTGCCCAGCCCTGCCGGGCGGACCTGCGGTGCCGCCCGGTGGCGCCTCAGCGGAATGGGGGTTACCGATGGATGCCAGCGCGATGTTCCTTGACTGCCCGGCTTATATGGACACGAGCGGTTCGGTCAGGTGCGGGCTGCCGGCCGAGGTGGAAGGCCAGTACCTGATGGGGTCAACGGACGGGCCGCTGGAAAGCGTGCGGATCCGGTGTCCGCGCGGCCACTGGTTCAACGGCCCGGTGGAGTCACTGACGCTGGAAGAACGCCCGGATGCCTCCGCCGAGAGCGAGGCCATCGCCCGGATCAAGGGCGCGGCCGTGCGGCGTCCTGGACCCTGAATCCCCTCGGCATCCTTAGCCGGGACCACAACGGGTACGCTGCTTTGCGGCCGTGACCTTACGTCGTTCGGAGCCCGTCGCTCATGCTCAGCCAAGATGTCGTCGATTCACTGTTCCCGCCTGACCTGCCCGAGCCGGGCCACTGGGAGCAGCGCTACCCGCCTCGTGACCTGCCCGAAGAAGCGAAAGTCACCCGCTTCTCGCCGAGCCCGACGGGCTTCCTGCACATCGGCGGCGTGTACGCGGCCACGATCGACGTGGATGTCGCCAGGCAGTCCGGCGGCGTCTACCTGGTCCGCCTGGAGGACACCGACCAGGCCCGCGTCGCCGAGGGCGCCGCGGCCCAGTTCGCCGAGGCGTTCGCTTACTTCTCCATCGGCCCGGACGAGGACGACCAGAACGGCCACTACGGGCCTTACTCCCAGTCCGGGCGGGCGCAGATCTACCTGACATACGTCCGCGAACTGCTACGCCAGGGCCACGCCTACCTGTGCTTCGCGACCAAGCAGGACCTGGAGGAGATCACCGCACGGCAGCGGGCGGCAGGCGCCCTGCCGGGTTACTACGGCAAGTGGGCGATCTGGCGCGACGCCGATCCGGAGGAGGTCGCCAAGCGGCTGGCGGCGGGGGAGCCCTACGTGGTGCGCTTCCGCGCTCCCGGAACTGCGGGCGCGAGGGTGAGCTTCACCGACGCGATCCGCGGCGAGCTGTCCCTCGACGACAACCGCAACGACGCGGTGATCCTGAAGAGCAGCGATACCGAACCGCGGCTGCCCACGTACCACTTCGCGCACGCCGTAGACGATCACCTGATGCGGGTCAGCCTGGTCATCCGCGGGGAGGAGTGGATCTCCTCGGTGCCGCTGCACCTGCAGCTGTTCGACGCCCTCGGCTTCCCGCGCGTCCAGTACGCCCACATCGCGCTGCTGATGAAGCAGGACGGCGGCAGCCGCCGCAAGCTGTCCAAGCGCCGGGACCCGGAAGCCACCGTGAGCTTCTACATCGAGCGTGGCTACCCGGCGCCCGCGGTCCAGTACTACCTGCGCGGCCTGGCCAACGGCCGGCTCGCCGAGATGCCGCTGGCTGAGGCGCTGGCCGCGCCGATCCGGCTGTCCGAATGCGGCACCGCAGGCCCGCTGGTCGACATGGTCAAGCTGGAAGACATCTCCGCCGATTACATCGCCACCCTGTCCGGCCAGCAGATCCTCGCCGAGGTCAGCACCTGGGCCAGTCGCTATGCCCCCGACCTGGCCGCGGTCCTGGCCGCCGAGCAAGAGCTGGCGCTGCGGGCCCTGGCCATCGAACGGGAGGGCGTTGCCAACCAGCGCAAGGACCTGCGCAAGTGGGCGGATTTCCCCGGCGTCTACGGGTACTTCTTCCCGCAGCTCTTCGAGCTGGTCACCGACCCCGCGGACGCCCGTTTCGGCGGCCTCGACCCGGACCTGGTGCGGGCCGTGGCCCGGGCGTTCGCCGACCACTACCAGCCGCCGGCGCCGGACACCGAATGGTTCGATCAGATCCGCCGGCTCGCGGCCGACCTGGGGTTCGCGCCCAGCCAGAAGGTCTACAAGCAAGACCCGGCGGCCTACCGCGGCTCCATCGCCGAGGCGTCCCAGGTCATCCGGGTTCTGCTCACCGGGACACTGCGCAGCCCCAACCTGGCCCTGGTGACGGCGGCGCTCGGCACCGGGGAGGTCCTGCGCCGCGTCCGGGCCGTCGTGGGGAGTAGCCCCTAGGCGTCGTTTTCTGCGCTGTCCCCGGGGCCATCGTCGGGGTCGTCTTCGGGTGGCCAGGTGCCCAGCGTCGGCAGCCGGTACAGGCTGTCCAGGTTCAGCTGCTGGGCGTCCTTCAGCACGACGTCCTGCTGCTCTTGCGCCTTCTCGGCCGTCTGCTTGGCCAGTTCGGAGGCCAGGCCGCCGAGCTGACGCACGCCGACGTCGTCGATGAGCACGTGGCTGGACGCGAAGATCACGATGCCTTCGACCCGCCGGTCCTTCTGCTCGGGCGGCGAAAGAGCGGCGCCCACCTTCGTCGCCTCGGACGGGTTCGGAGCGTGCGCGGTGAGCTTGTCGCGCTCCTCGAGTACCCACTTGTGGAACTTCATGACCGCCCCGTGCAACGGCAGCTTCCTGACGTCCTCGGTGGCCAGGCCGAACCGCTTGCCCTTGGCGAAGCAGCGGCCGTAGGCCAGCACGGCGGCCGACCAGAGCGCGACCGGCAGCATCGGATCCCGGTCTTCCTCGGGCATGGCCAGCTCGGTGAGCAGCCGCTTGCAGCAGTCCATGACGAACTGAAGATCACTGATGATCGACGCCTGGTCGGCGAGGACATGCGCGGACGGCACGTCGAGGGCAACGGTCGGCATCGGCATCCACTGATCGTCTCACCGGGGACGGCTCGCGCCCGTCTCACAAAATGACAAGTCTCGCAGACGGGACGGATCAGGTGCTCTGGGCCGCCGCCGGCGGGGCGCTGGTGGCCCAGCGGATGGCGCGGACCATGGCGTGGCCCGCCGGGCGGACCAGCATGGTCTCGGTCACCGGGAGCCGGGGCAGGCGCAGCGGCCGGCGCGCCCACCCGGGCAGCAGCGACACCGCGGCCGCGGCCAGCACCCCGTAGGGGGCCCGGGCGACCGGCGGGAGCGGGGGATTGAGCAGCAGGAACCGGGCTGCGTCGCGCGCCTCGGCGGTGGCGGTGAGCTCGGCCCGGTACTGGCCGATCCGGTCGGCGAGCTCGGCCTCGGAGCGCGGCGGGTCGGGCACGCCGAGCGCGGCGCCGATCTTGGCCATGTCGGCGACGTAACCGTCGCGTCCGGCCTGATCGAGGGGCCGGGCGCCGAACCGGCTGTGGGCGCGCAGGAAGCTGTCCGCCTCGGCGATATGCACCCAGGTGAGCAGGTGCGGGTCGGAGGCGGCGTACGGCCGCCCGTCCGGTGCGGTGCCTTTGACGTGCTCGTGGACCGCGCGGACCCGTGCGATCGCTGCCTGGGCGTCATCGGCCCGGCCGAACGTCGTGATGGCCAGGAAATAGCTGGTCCGCTGCAGCCGGCCCCACGGGTCGCCGCGGTAATCGGAGTGCTGCGCCACGGCGGCCATGGCCAGCGGGTGCAGCGACTGCAGCAGCAGCGCCCTGATCCCGCCGACGAACATCGACGAATCCCCGTGCACCTGCCGGACCGGCCGGTCCTGGGCGAACCACCGCTCGCCCGTCTGGTTGATCTGCCGCCTGCGCGTCGGGCCCTGCGGTCCGGCGACCCGCTCGAAGATGGCCGCGCCGATCCGGGCACGAAGACGGTTAGCAGCATCCTGGCTTCCCATGGTTCCAGTATCGGCGGCCAGGCGGCGGATGCGGGCCGGCTCCCCGGGGCCGCGCCGGCGGTCCCTCAGGCGGGCTGCCCGGCCTGCAGTTGCCTGACCACCTCGAGCGCATCGCTGACGTGCTTGTCGGTGTTGGTCATCGAGTTGAAGATGTGCCGGACCGTGCCCGTGCGGTCGATCACGTAGGTCACCCGGCCGGGGATCAGGCCGAAGACCGCCGGCACCCCGTAGGCCTTGCGGACATGGCCGCCCTGGTCGGCCAGCAGGGTGAACGGCAGCTTATGCCGGTCGGCGAAAGCGGCGTGCCTGTCTGAGGAGTCGGAGCTGACCCCGATTACCTCGGCGCCGGCATCGGTGAAGGTCTCATGGCTGTCCCGGAACGCGCACGCCTCGGCGGTGCAGCCGGGGGTGTTGTCCTTGGGGTAGAAGTACAGCACGATCACCCGTTCGCCCAGCCGGTCCTGCAGCCGGACCGGCTCCCCGGACTGCGACGGCAGGGTGAAGTCGGGAGCCTTGTCGCCGACCTGAACGCTGCGTGCCATGCTGGTCCTGCCTCTCTGTGTCCCCCCGGAATCACGAGCTCGCAGCGTAAGTGTAGTCAACCTTCCACTTATAGCCATGACCGGAGCTGACTTAGCGCACGGGTGCCGGGGACCAAGGGCCCTTTCTGGCCCTTCCGGGGCGGGGCTAGCGTGCTGCCAGCCGGCACCGAACGCGACGCTGGCCCGACCCCGAAGGGTGACCGGCCCATGATCGGCTCAGCTGTACTGGCCAGCGCCGCCAGTTCGCGCTCTTCCGTTGATTTCAGTCGGCGGCCGATGCTCGTGTTCTGGGAGACCACCCGGGCCTGCCTGCTGGCCTGCCGTCATTGCCGGGCCAGCGCGACCACGCAGACGCCGCCCGGGGAACTCAGCACGGCGGAAGGCTACGCGCTGATCGAGCAGGTCGCGGGCTTCGGACGGCCGTACCCGATCCTCGTGCTCACCGGCGGTGACTGCCTGCTCCGGCCCGACCTGTTCGGCCTCGTCGACCACGCGGTTTCGCTGGGTGTCCCGGTATGCCTGTCGCCGTCAGTCACGCCGCTGCTCGACGCGGCCATGATCAGCCGGATCGCCGGCAGCGGCGTCCGGGCGGTCTCGGTGAGCCTGGATGGCTGCCGCGCGCAGACTCACGACGGCGTGCGCGGTATCCCCGGGCACTTCACCAAGACGGTCGCGGCCATCGCCCAGCTCGTTGCCGCGGGCATGACCGTGCAGGTCAACACCACCGTGATGGACGGGAACGTCGATGACCTGCCCGGTATCGCCGCCCTGGTGGCGCGGGCCGGCGCGCATATCTGGGAAGTCTTCTTCCTCGTCCAGGTCGGCCGCGGGGCGGCGGCCGGGCCGGTCTCGCCGGCCGCGCACGAGGACGTGTGCCACTTCCTGTACGACGCGTCGGCCTACGGCTTCATCGTCAGGACCGTCGAAGCGCCGTTCTTCCGCCGCGTCGTCCGGGCGCGCCGTGCCGGCGGCCAGGCGCCCGGCAGCGCGCTGTACCAGAGCCTGTCAGCTCGTCTGGTCGGCCTGCTCGGCCCCGGAACCGGACGCCCCAGCGCCCATACCGCACCCACGCGCGACGGCAAGGGCATCGTGTTCGTCTCCCACGATGGTCAGGTCTACCCGGCCGGATTCCTGCCGCTGGGCCTGGGCAGCATCCGGACCCGGCCGTTGCGTGAGATCTACCGGGACGACCCGCTGCTGAGGTCGATCCGCGCGGCGAGGTTCACCGGGCGGTGCGGAAGCTGTGAGTACGCTGACCTGTGCGGCGGATCGCGGGCCCGCGCCTACGCCGCCACCGGGGACCCGCTCGGCGAGGACCCGGCCTGCCCCTACCTGCCGGGTGCCGCGATTCCGGAACCAGCGTGCGGACAACTACCGTAGCCAGCGTGGAGAACAAGCATCAGGTGCGGCTCGCTTCGGGCTGGAGGTCATGGAGTCCGCCTCGATCACCCGGCCGCCCCGGCGATGCGCAGCCAGCTGCCCGCCCGTTACCGGTACCTGATGCCGCTCGCCGATCCGGTCCTGGGCAAGACCATGGCCATCACCTTGTTCCGAGCCAGCTCCCCGGGAGCGGCCGGTTAGGGTTCCAGGGCGCGGGCGGCCGGGCCGGTGACCGGAGTTCCGCCGTCTGGGACGACGGCGGGTAGCTGAGCCGGTCCTGGCGCTGAGACCGCATCGGCTCGGCGAGTTCCAGATAGGCGAAGGCGGGCGGCCAGTCGTCCGGGCCGTACCCGGCGCCGAGGTCGCAATGGTGCAGCTCCACTTCGACCAGCCGCCGGGTCAGCAGCTGAGTGGCCGCGAAGGGGGCTGAGTCCAGGATCCGCACCGGCACCTGCCACCCCTGATCGGGCAGCTGCCGGGCGACGGTGCGCAAGGCCATCGCCGAGTCGGCCAGGTCAGCCATCAGCTCACTGGCCCGCAGGCCCGCGCCGTGCTCGATGTCGGCCTGGCGCGCCTCGGCGCTGACGTAAGCCGGACGCTCCTGCCCGGAGCGCACGCCGACCAGCAGGTTCCGCATCGCGTCGGCCCCCCGGGCCAGGTGCGCGAGGACATGCGCCCGCGTCCACCCCGGCAGCCGTGACGGCGCCCGCAGGTCAGGTTCGGTGATGACCCGGGCCTTGTCGAGCAGGCGCTGCGTCGCCTGATCGATCTGGTCGCTCAGCTCCCGTTGTGCTGCGTCCACCAGCTCACCTTAAGCACGTTGGCCTCCGGGCCGCGACCGGGCTGACCTTGCCAATAGTGCCGTCAGACGGAAAGCTGGCCGGTGTGATCGATCCTGACTCGGCGGTACCGCCGTATGAGCAAGTCGCGAAGATGCTGCGAGATGAGATCGCGGAGGGGACCCTCACCAGCCGGATCCCTTCGGTCCACACGATCGCCGAGCATCACCATGTCTCGCACCGGGTGGCCGCCCGGGCCCTGGAAATCCTGAAGGGCGAGGGCATGATCGTCAGCGTGCCCGGCCAAGGGGACTTCGTCCGCCATCCCGAGGCCTGAGGCCCCAGGCATAAAGCCGAGGGCCGCGCCTGCGCCGAACTGCCCCGTGCCATCAGCTCGATCGGCAGTTCCTGCCGCCACGGGCGGACCCGCTCACCGCGCAGCAGCGCGCACAGCCGCCGTGCGCCCTCGGTCCCGCTGAGGGCCAGCGGCTGCCGGACCGTGCTGAGGTCGAGGAAGGCGGCGGACTCGATGTCGTCAAAGCCGACGACCGACAGCCGCTCGGGTATCGCCACGCCGAGCCGGTCTGCCGCGGCCAGTACGCCGATGGCCTGGGTGTCGGATGCCGCGAAGATCGCCGACGGGGGATCGGGTGACTTCAGCAGCCGCGCCGCGTGCTCGGCCGCGGTGGCGGCATCATGCGGGCCCCGCCTGATCAGGCCGGGTTCCACGCGGATGCCCGCCGCGGCCAGGGCCTGCTTGTACCCGCGCAGCCGGTTTGCCGAGGAGGTGAAGCCCAGCCCGGCTGGGGGCCGGCTGAACGGCATGTCGCCGACGAAGCCGATCCGGCGATGCCCCAGCGTAATAAGGTGGCCGGTCGCCAGCCGGCCGCCGGAAACGTCGTCGATAACCGTCTGCGGCACCCCGGCGTTGGCGGCGTCCACGCTGACCAGCGCGATTCCGGCCCGGCAGAACTGGTCAAGCTGGTCGCGGGACAGCGGCAGGCCCACGGCCAGCACCCCGTCGGCCCGGTGCGTGGGCAGTAGGGCCTCCAGGTGCCGGTCCCGTTCCAGCGGGCTGTCGACGTTGTAGACGATCGCGTCGTAGCCCTGCTCCTCCAGGACCGCCAGCGCGCTGGCCACCCGCACTACGGTCGACGGCCGGGTCAGGTGGGCGACCATGAGCGACACGGTGCGCGGCGTACCGCGGACCAGAGCCGCCGCCGCGTGGCTCGGCCGGTAGCCGAGCCGGTCGATCGAGTCGAGCACCGCCCGCAGGGTCGACTCGCGCACCTGCTCGCTTCCGTTGAGCACCCGCGAGACCGTGCCCACACCCACCCCGGCGTCGGCGGCCACATCCGCGATGGTGACCCGGCGAACGGGCACCGGCCAGGCCCCCGGCGCCGGCTGCGACTCTGCGGGCAGATCTCCCCCCGGGAGCGTCGATGTTTCCGGGAGGAGAGCGGTTTCTTGGAAGCGTTTCCACGTGAGGGCGGCGGCGTCCCCGCCCCGGGCCGGCGGACCCTCAAGGGCTCTGCTCTGTTCAGCTCCGGCACCCTTACCCGCCTGGCCTGCGTTCTTGTCTGCCCGGCTGGCGTCCCGGCTAAACCCGCCGGTGCTCTCGCCGAGCCGCAGCTTGGCCGGCACCACCTCACCCGGATCATGATCGGGCCCGTGGTCGACTTGCTTCAGCGCCCGGGCCACCACCCGCCGGGCGATGTCGTCGACCGGCATGGCCACGCTGGTCAGCCGCGGGTGCATCAGGGCGCCCGCCGCGCTGCCGTCGAAACCGGTGACGGCGAGGTCCTGGCCGATCCGCAGCCGCAGTTCCGCGGCCACGCTGTAGACCACCCCGGCGAGCCGGTCGCTGCCGGTCACGATGGCGTCTGGGCGCAGGTCCGGCTGGCTGGCGGTGAGCAGCGACCGGATCTTCCTGCGGGCGCTGGTATCGTCCACCAGCAGTTCCCGGTTGGCGGAGATCCCGTGGCTGGCCAGCCCGGCCCGGAACCCGGCCGTCCGCTCGGTATCCCAGTGGTTCGCCGACCGGTAACCCAGGAAGGCGATGCGCCTGAACCCCCTGGTCAGCACGTGCTCCACGACCGCAGCGACGGCAGCGCGGTTGTCGATGTCGACCCAGTTCTGCGGTAGTCCGGGATTGGTCCGCCCGAAACACGCGAACGCCATCCCCGCCTCGGCCAGCTGCACCACCCGGGGATCGTCCGGTTGGAGCTCGGAGAGCAGGAAGGCGTCCACGCTCCGGCTGGCGATGAGGCGGCGTATGTCGTCGCGCGGGTCCGCATCCGGGACGACGATCACCATGCTGTAACCGCGCTGTGCGCTCGCCGCCGCCAGCGACTGGAGGAACTGCTGCATGATGTAGTTGCCGGGGAACAACTGAACGCGCGGCAGGACGTAGGCGAACTGCCTGGTCAGGCGCGAGCGCATGCTCCGGGCGCCATGGTGCGGGTGATACCCCAGGGTGGCCACGGCGTCGAGCACCCGGGCCCGGGCAGTGTCGCCTACTCGCCCGCTGCCATTGAGCACGTTCGAGACCGTTTGCCGGGATACGGCGGCGGCGCGCGCCACGTCCTCGATCGTTACCTGGCGTGCGATGGCGGTTCTGGCCTGGCCTGATCGAGACCTTGTCACCGAACCTCCAGCGCGGATGCCCCGTCGTTCACGGCGGGGAGGAAGCGCGTACGGCGCGCCTCCCGTGTTTTTACGGTCATAGCCGTCATCCTGTAAGGGTGAGGACGGCGTACCGGTGCCGGGCGTACCCCGACGAGGCGCAGCAGCAGATGCTGACGCGCACGTTCGGCTGTGTCCGCGTGGCGTGGAACCGGACCCTCGCGGAACGGCACCGGCTCTACCGTATTGAGGGCAAGAGCCTGTCCTATGCCGCATCTGACGCCGCGCTGACGGTCCTGAAGAAGGACCCGGAGCTGGCGTTCCTGAACGAGGTGTCGTCGGTCCCGCTTCAGCAGGCGTTGCGGCACCAGCACAAGGCGTTCGGCGCGTTCTTCGCCGGGCGCGCCCGGTACCCGCGGTTCAAGTCTCGCCGCGGAAAGCAGTCCGCGACCTACACCCGGTCGGCGTTCTCCATGCGTAACGGCCGGTTGCGGCTGGCCAAGACGAGCGCGCCGCTCAGCTTCGCATGGACGTGGCCTGATGCGGACGTGGCCGGGCTCGACCCGACGTCGGTGACCGTCTCCCGGGACCCGTGCGGACGCTGGTACGTCTCCTTCGCCGTCGATGTACCCGACCCGGAGCAGCTCCCCGCCACGGGCGCCGTCG
>JBKQQQ010000254.1:0-6032 GCA_052144275.1 Streptosporangiaceae bacterium | reverse complement strand
GGCGGACGTTGAACCCGAGGAAGCCGAAGCCCTGGCCGGGGGTGACGATGCGCGTCTTGTCCTCGTTGAAGGCCAGGCCCCGGGGTGCCAGCCAGCTGGCGAGCCGTGCCTTGACCTGCTCGGCCTCCTGCCTGGTGTGGCAGAACGCGACCAGGTCGTCGGCGTACCTGATCAGCACCGGGGAGCCCTTCGCCGTGGCGGCGGCATCGCTGCCGACGCGCTGGTACCGGACTCCGGCGGCGTGTTCCATCCCGTGCAGGGCCACGTTCAGTAGCGCGGGACTGACCACCCCGCCTTGCGGGGTGCCCTCTCCGGTCGGGGTGAAGCGGCCGTTTTCGACCACGCCTGCTGTCAGCCATCCGGCGATCAGTTCCCTGGCGGGGAACGCGCCGAGCTGACGCAGGAGATGATCGTGGTCGATCCGGTCGAACGAATCCCCGGCTTACTACGTGCTTCGATGACCTGGCCGCGGCGGTGCGGGCCTGGGCGAAGGGCCTGCTGTGCCTGGAAGCAGCTGCTGAGCTGCTGATCGGGCACCGGTCGTGGCTTTCCCGCGAGGATTTCCTTGCAGTCGCGGTGGAATCGGGCCGGGATCTGGCGGCGGTTGACTTCGTGGCAGCGGCTTGTGCGCTGGAGGCGGGCGTCCTGCCGTGCTCTGGCAGCGAGAGTCAGGTGCTGCGGGTCGCCGCGAGTATCGCCGCGGGCGTCCCGGTCGATTTGCGGGAGGCTGTGACCGGCCTGGATGCGGGCAACGTCGTCCTGGCCGCCCGGGCGATCTGCCACGCAGCCGGCTACCGGGCCGTGATGGTGGCGGAGACGCGGCGGTGACCGGCGCGCTGCCGGGGATGGTGACGATCACCCGCCCGCGTCACCCGCTGGAAGGCCGGCCGCTGCGCGTGCTGGGCAGCCTGCGTCGGCATGGCCGGCTGGAGCTGCTGCTGGTGCTGCCCGATGGCAGCAAGTCGCTGGTCCCGGCAGCGTGGACCGACCTGGCAGGCGAGGATGCCGCGGCGGGCGGGGACGCCGCTGCGGCAACGGCGACGCTGGGGCGGCTGGGGGACCTGCTGGCCGCGTGCGTCCTGGTTTCCGCTCTTCGCGCCCGGTGCCAGGACGGCCGGGAGCAGGCTGCACGGCAGTCACCGACCAAGGAGGACTCCCATGCAGCCTGTGCAGCTCAGTCTGCTGCCGGATCAGGTTCCGGCGCCACCTGTGATGCTGATAGCCCAGCTCCCCGACGCGGCGGTGGCCGCGGCGGTCACGGTGCTGGCCTGCCTGATCGCCCGGGCAGCGGCCGCGGGCGCGGTGACGCCGCCGGCGGGGGTGAGCGCCGGTGAGTGAGCTTAAGGTCACCGCCTCGCACCTGCGCCGCCCGGCAGTCATCTATGTCCGCCAGTCCACCCTGGCCCAGGTCGAGCGGAACACCGAGTCGACGATGCGCCAGTATGACCTGACCGCCCGGGCCCGGGCGCTGGGCTGGCCGCGCAGCGCCGTGCGGGTGATCGATGAAGACCTGGGAGTCTCCGGGGCGTCGGCCGCCGGGCGCAGCGGGTTCGCGCAGCTCGCTGCCGAGGTCGGGCTCGGGCAGGTCGGAATCGTGCTGTCGCTGGAGTGCTCCCGGCTGGCCCGCAACAACACCGACTGGTACCGGCTGCTGGACCTGGCCGGGATGACCGACACCCTGATCGCCGACGCCGACGGCATCTACCATCCGGCGCTGTTCAACGACCGGCTGCTGCTCGGCATGAAGGGCACCATGTCCGAGGCCGAGCTGCACATCCTGCGGGCCCGCCTGGACGGCGGGATCCGGCACAAGGCCGCCCGCGGCGAGCTGCGCCGCGGCCTGCCCGTCGGCCTGGTCTGGGGCGAGGCTGACGGGCAGATCCTGCTGCATCCCGACGAGGCCGTCACCGGCATCATCACCGCGATCTTCGGCCGGTTCGCCGTCTGCGGCTCGGTGCGCGGCACCTGGCTGTGGCTGCGCGACCAGGGCCTGAAGTTCCCGCTCCAGCCAGGCGCCTATGTCCGCGGACCGGAGATCATCTGGACTGAGCCGACCTACCACGCCGTGCACAACGTGCTTACCCACCCCGCCTACGCCGGTGCCTATACCTTCGGCCGCAGCCGCCAGGAAAAGCGCCTCAGCGACGACGGCGCACTGCGGATACGGCGGCGGGTGCTGCCGCAGGGCGAGTGGGAGGTGCTCATCCAAGACCACCACCCCGGGTTCATCAGCTGGGACACCTACCAGGCCAACCTGCAGAAGATCAGGCAGAATATCCGCCCGATGGCACACGAGCCCGGCACCGGAGCGGTCCGCGAAGGCTGCGCCCTGCTGCAGGGCCTGGCCACCTGCGGGACCTGCGGGCGCAAGCTCGCCGTCTACTACGACGGCGAGCACAAGGCCACCCCCGGCTACTACTGCACCGGCACCGGCCAGCTCGTAGAAGGCCGCGGCACCCGGCACCTGCGCGTCGGCGGCGCCGCCATCGACGCCGCGGTCACCGCCGCGTTCCTGGCCGCGCTTGAGCCGGCCGCGCTGCAAGCCTGCCTGGAAGCCGCCCGCCAGCTCGAAGAAGGTCACGACGCCGCCCTGGCCCAGTGGCGCCGGCAGGCCGAGCAGGCCCGCTACCACGCGGCCCGGGCCGAGCGCCGCTACCAGGCCGTCGACCCCGACAACCGGCTCGTCGCCCGCGGCCTGGAAAACGCCTGGGAACAAGCACTCACCGAGCTGGCCGCCGCCGAGGCCGAGCTCGCCCGCCGCCAGGCCGCCCGGCCCAGAACGCTCACCACCGCAGAACGCGCCGAGATCCTGGCGCTCGGCGACGACCTCGGCGCCGTCTGGGACTCGCCGTCCACCAGCGACAAGGACCGCAAGCAGCTACTGCGCACCCTGCTGGAAGAAGTGAACATCACCATCCGCCGCGACCACGACGCCGGGCACGCCGACCTGATCCTGCGATGGAAAGGCGGCGCGATCAGCGAGCTGACCATCCCCGTCAAGCGCAAGCCCCAGCGGCGGCTCCGCACCAGCGAGGACACCATCGACCTGGTCCGCCGCCTGGCCGTCCACTACCCCGACGCCAAGATCGCCGGGATCCTCAGCCGGCAGGACCGGCGCACCGCCCGGGGACTGTCGTTCACCGCCAGTAGAGTCCAGTCACTGCGCCACCACTGGCGCATCCCCTGCCACCAGCCCGGCAGCCAGCCACCCGAAGGAGAGCTGCTCAACGTGACCGCCGCCGCCCGCCAGCTCGGGATCGCCCCCTCCACCCTGCTGCGCTGGCTGGACGACGGCTTCGTCGCCGGCGAGCAGATCACCCCCGGCGCGCCCTGGCGCATCCGCCTCACCAGCGACCTGCGCGCCATGCTCACCGACACCACCCCCGACGGATGGGTCCCCCTCGGCTACGCCACCCAGGCACTCGGCATCTCCCGCCAGACCGCATTGCAGAAAGTCAAGCGCGGCGAGCTCCGCGCCGTCCTCACCCGCACCGGACGCAGGAAAGGCCTGCGTATCGAGCTACCCGCCGCCCAAGACGGCCTGTTCTAGCCACCACAATCAGCAAAGGAGCAGTGTGTCCATGCATCCAACGCCGCTGCCAGGTCCGCGTCGAGCACCCATCGGCGAGCCGGGCTGGCGCCCTTGCCTGCCTGGTAGATGGCCTCGATCGCGTCATGGCAGCCACGGCCGGGCCGGAAACCATACGACCTCGCCTCGAACCGTGCCTCCCACTCTGGCTCCAGTGCACTGGCCACCCGCGCTTGCTGCGCGCGGTCAGCGATCACCGGGATGCCGAGCGGGCGCCGCTTTCCCGTGGTGCCCCTCTTCGGGATATACACCCGCCTGACCGGACGGGCCATCCACGGTCTGGTCTGGTGCTGCACCCAGTCGGCCAGGTCAGCCCTGTCCGGCGCGGTGAGCGCTACCTTTCCGTCGATACCCGCGGTCTTGCGGCCAGCATTGACCTCCGTCACCCGCCGCACGCTGATCAGCGTGTTCGACCGGGACCGGAGCATCAGCTTCTGCAGATTGCGGACCCGCTTGAGGTCCCCCGCCTGCGTCGCCGTGAAGATCCGCTGCCGCAGCCGCCGTACGTTCTCCTCAGCCGCACGCCACTGCACGGCATGCCAGTCGGGAGGTCCGTCCTCCGGTCCGTTCACCACAGCGGCAGCGACCACGGCCTGCGCCGCATTAGCCGCCTGCGCCGCCTCGGCGTCCAACTTGCCCTTCGGTTCCAGCGTCATCGTCATCGTTTCTGTCACGGGCTCACCTGACCCGCGTCAGCGCCCTTTCGGGCCAGGCAGCTGCCTGTATCCGGCCAGTTATCCCGGGACGACCGGCGGAGGGCCAGCCTTCATGTCCCGGCTTCCTGCTGCCTTTCGGCTGCCGGCGTTTGCTTGTCGGGTCATCCTGTTCCCGCCCGGGGACTGGGCCTCCCTTACGGTCGGCTTACCGGGCACCTCCTGGTGCCCGGACCCGGACGGGGTTACCACGTTCCGCACCTGCGAGATACGACCGGGCTGGGTGCCCTCTCTACCCCGGGGACGGCGGTGCTCGCCCTGGCCGGATGCCGTGCCCGGCCAGCGCCTGCCGCTTCCCAGCGGCCAGTCCCTGCACCCCGCAACCAATCCCACCAGCGAGGCTCCTCATTACGAGGCATCAACGAGGGTTCACGCAATTCACCCCTCCGGCCTGCCCCTCACCTGTAGCTCCCCGGATGGGACGGGAACCCCTCGGGCTTTCCCCTGTGCTCCGCACCCCGCCGTTACCGGCGGCGCACGACAGGGCGGGGCCGGGCGTAAGCACGCGCCCGGAACTACGCTGCCGACATAATCGGCCCTCCAATCCGCGAGTTCACTCGCAAGGTGCGACCTCGTGTCGCAACGGCAGTTGAGGATGTTCCGCGTCGAGCGGCTGACCCTGTATCGGGTGCGCCCCCGGCGCCATTGGGCGTGCGCGGACTGGCCGATAGGACACCGTAGTGGCCCTCGGGTGGTGCGGTCCCGCGGGCAGCGCCCGGATACCGTGGAGCCGTGGCCCACATCACCGGTCATGTCCGCATCGCGGCGTCGGCCGAGCGGGTATTTGACACGGTCGCCGACACGCGCAACGAGCCGTCGTTCAACCCGGCGATGACTGGTGTGGAGTTGCTGACTGCGCTGCCCATCGGGCTGGGGACACGGTTCCGCGCACGCATGGGCAGGGCGGGCATGGTGATGCTTGTCGAGCTCACGGAGTTTGACCGGCCGCACCGGCTCGGGTCGCGCACGACCAGCTCGATGATGGAGACCTCCGGGGCGCTGACCTTCACCGCCGGCAACGACGGCACGGTCATGAGCTGGGACTGGCAGGTGCGCCCGAAGGGGTGGCTCCGGACGTTCGGCCCGCTGGCCGGGCCCCTCGGTGGCCGGATGGAGCGCAGGATCTGGACCGGGTTGAAGCACATGCTTGAAAGCGATGAAGGCGCTCGCTCTTCCTGACCGGGGCGACCGCCCCACGCGCCAGCCGGGGATAACCGCCCAGGCCGCGGCACTGGAGGATGGCTGCTACTCTGCTCTATGGCTGCCGGCTGGCCACGGCAGCTTCAGCGCGTTCCCGATTCTGTAGTCAAGCCCTCCGGCCGGCGCGTGAACTCGCTTTCACTGTGGGGACTAACGGCCCTGCCGCGGCCGGCGCGGCAGGCGCACGTTGGTAGCGAAAAGGCCATCCCGGGGAGGGAGGGGTGGTAGTGGCCTACCTGAAGCCGCAGGCGCTGACCCGGCACGTGGTCAACCCGCTGGTATCGAGGCTTCACACCGGCGGCGTCGCCACGCTGACTGTGCCCGGCCGGTGCACAGGCCGGGCTCGCATGGTGCCGGTCATCCCGGTCGAGATCGAGGGCATCCGGTACCTGGTGTCCCCGTATGGCGAATCGGACTGGGTCCGCAATCTGCGAGCGGCCGGCCAGGCCACGCTCGCCCGCAAGGGCAAGGCGGAGACCTTCCAGGCGGGCGAGATAGCGGTCCCGGGCCGGGCAGCCATTATCGCGGCC
>JBKQQQ010000253.1:0-5906 GCA_052144275.1 Streptosporangiaceae bacterium | reverse complement strand
ACGGCCGCCAGCGGGACAGGCTCGGCGGGCTGCCACCCGGGGGCAGCGAGCAGCGGCGTCCCGGCGACCCTGCGGTCCGCCGGGTAGTCCCCGGCCGCGTCGACCGCCAGGCCGTGGCGATGTTCCTGCAGGTAGGACCGCACCCGCAGCCAATCGCGCTGGCTGGCGGTCAGCGACCCGGTAGGTGGCATCCGGTACCCGCGCGGCGCGGCGCGGCGATCTGGTCGTCGGCCCAGAAGCTGATCAGCTCGTCCTCGGTGAGGGACTGCGGCGCGACGCCGGTCCGCAGGGTGCGGCCAGTGGCCAGGCTCCAGCTCGTAATGAGCAGCCGGGCCAGTAGCTCATCCTCGTCGGGGCGATAAACGGCCCGGCTGAAAAAACCGCCTCGTGCGTTTGCGCCTGAATCGCTCGCGTAACGTATGCCCGAGACAGCAGTGTCTCGCATAACGCGCCTCCTTCCGGGAGGTGGACAAAGAAGTCCGCTCAGGCATCGCTCGCGGGAGCGGGCGCTGCCTGTTCAGGTGCCGTCAGCCGAGCAAGGGGAGCCGGCACCCGGTGGCCACGGCAGCCGGACGGGCCAGGCTGCGCGGCGGACACGACTTTACCGGCAGCGCAAAGACCGCGGGCCAAAAAGCCAATTCTGTCCGGCGGCGGGTTCCCGTGACATATCTGCCGTCCCGGCATTAACGCAACTCACAACCCGGCCAGCACGCTTATTCAGGGCCCGGGAGTTGACGCAAATTCGCCGGTATTCCGGCTTAATAGATATGCAGCCGTTGCCCGAAATAAACGATTGGGGGTGCGGCCCCGTCACAGGCCCAGCCGTCACAGGCCCAGCCGTCACAGGCCCAGCCGCCGGGACAGGTCCGACGCGAGGACCCCGGCCGGGTCGAACTCGGCGCGCAGCTTGGCGAAATCCGCCAGCCGCGGGTACATCTCGGCCAGCACGTCGGCCGGCACCCGTGAATCCTTGGCCAGGTAGACGCGGCCGCCCGCCTCGACGACCAGTCGGTCGAGCGACCCGAGCAGCCGGGCCAGTCCCGGCGTCCGGGCGGGCACGTCGAGCGCGAGCGTCCAGCCCGGCATCGGGAAGGACAGCAGCCCCGGGTCACCCTCGCCGAACCGCTTGAGCACGGTCACGAACGAGGCGGCGCGGGCCTGGCTGACCAGCTCGAAGGAGCGGCGCACCGCCGCCTCCTGGCCGAACGGCAGGACGTACTGGTACTGCCGGAAGCCACCGGGGCCGTAGAGGCGGTTCCAGTTCCTGATCCCGTCCAGCGGGTGGAAGAACGTCCCGATGGTCTGCAGCTCGCCCTGCCGGGCGCGGGGCGCCTTGCGGTACCACGCCTCGTTGGCCAGGGCCACCGTATAGCGGTTGATCAGCCCGGGCGGGAACCCGGCCGGAACGCCGAGGCGGGCACCCGGCCGGAACGCGAACGGGTCCGCCCGGTCGGCGGGCGGCAGGTCAGCCGGTTCGGCGAAGTCACCGCTGGTGACCACCGAACGGCCCAGCCTGGCCCCCCGGGCCAGGCTGTCTGACCAGGCCACCGTGTAGCCGAACGCGCGGTCGTGCTCGGCCAGCACGGCCATCGTCTCGTCGATGTCGGCGGTGCGCACCGTGTCGACCCGGACCCGCGAGGTGCCCACCCTCTTCAGCTGGACCACGGCCCGGACGATGAGCCCGGTCAGGCCCATGCCGCCGGCCGTCGCCCAGAACAGCCCGGGATCGGACTGCTCTGTCACCGTGCGCAGCTCGCCGCCGGGCAGCAGGATGTCGAAGGACCGCACATGCCGGGCGAAGCTGCCGGCCACGTGGTGATTCTTGCCGTGCACGTCGGCCGCGATCGCGCCGCCGACGGTCACCTGCCTGGTGCCGGGAGAAACCGGCACGAACCATCCGGCCGGCAGCCCGGCGACCATGAGCTGCTCCAGGCTGACGCCGGCCTCGCACGTCACCACGCCGGCCGCCGGGTCCAGGTCGACGATCCGGTTCAGCCGGGCGGTCGAGATCACCACGCCGCCCGCGCACTGCGCGGCGTTGTTGTAGCTGCGGCCGAGCCCGCGGGCGATCGCGCCGCGGGCGGCCGCCGCGGTCTCCAGCAGCCGGGCGGCGTCGGCGACGGTGGCCGGCTCGGTGAGTTCGGCCCGGGATGGCGCTATCCGGCCCCAGCCGGTGAGCCTGACGGTGCGGCTTGACATAGTGACCGAATAGTATGCGCCATCGGGCCGACCCGGCGCACCAGGGAGTGGACCATGCGAAGGCTCTGGACCGCCGCCTCGCTGGCCGGCCTGTGCGCGATGGCTGCCTGCAGCTCACCGCCCGCCGTCACGCACCCGGGCGGACCCGCCAACCCGTCCAGCCGGGCCGCCGCCTCGGCCACCGCCCGCGCCTCGGCTGGCACCGCCACGGCCCGGCCGAGCGCGAGCCAGGCGGCCGATGTGGTCCCGGCCGCGCCGGCCCTGCCCCGGGTGACGGTGCCCCGGGTGACGGTGCCCCGGGTGACCGTGACCCGGATGCGGACCGCGGACGGCTCCGTGCTCACCGTCGCGACCTTCGCTGGTCCGGTGACGTACGTCCTGCACGACGGCAGCGAGGATCCCGGGGCGGCGGCGGGACGGGTCCAGGCAGGCCCGGCGGTGGCCGGCGCCGAGCGCAGGCGGCTGCTGGCCGCGTTCAACGGGGGGTTCAAGCTGTCCGCGGGCGTGGGCGGGTACGAGCAGGAAGGCCACGTGGCCAGCGCGCTGCGGCGGGGCCTGGCCAGCCTGGTGATCGACCGTAGGGGCCAGGCCAGGATCGGGGTCTGGGGCGACGGCGTGCCCGCACCCGGCGAGGCGGTGTACAGCGTCCGGCAGAACCTGACGCCGCTGGTGCTGAACGGCCGGCCCACCGCGGCCGCGGCGGACTGGGGCCTGTGGGGCGCCACCCTTGGCGGCGGCGAGTACGTCGCCCGCAGCGCGCTCGGCCAGGACGCCTCCGGCGACCTCATCTACGCCGCGAGCATGTCCACCACCCCGGCCGACCTGGCGTTCGTGCTGGCTTACGCCGGCGCCCGGATCGCGATGGAGCTCGACATCAACCCCGAGTGGGTCCAGCTGGACGTGGCCGGCCGGCCGGGCGGCTCGCTGCGGGCCTCGGTTCCCGGCCAGTACCGTCCGGCCGACCAGTACCTCACCGGGTGGGCCAGGGACTTCATCACCGTGCTGGGCCCGCCCCCGGCGCCGCCGCCGGTGCCGCCCAGCAAGCGCCTGCGACCCTAGGCGCCCACCCGGTCCGGCCCGCCGGGCGGTAGCTACGGATCGACGGCGGCCGCCGGTTCGGAGCCACGGTGGTCGGGGACGGGCAGGCCCGCCGCGGCGGCCTCGCTGGTGGCCACCGCACGCTCGCGCTGCGCCGCCTCGGCGTCGCCCGGCGAGCCGCGCAGCGCGTACGCCTGGGCCAGCCGCTGCCGGGACGCCACCAGCGCGGGCCAGTGCGCCAGCGCGAGGTTGTGCTGGACGGCCGCCCGGGTCCAGTCCGCGCTTTCGTCGCGGATTGTGCCGGTACGCGCCCAGCCACCCTGCTAACGTGCCCTCTGACAGCCGAACGGGAGGCTTCCTTGGCCGGGATGATCTTCTTTACTGACAACTACCAGGACCGCAGCACCAATGACGGATATCAGTTCGAGTTCTTCTGCCGACGCTGCGGCAACGGTTACACTTCTTCCTTCCAGCACTCAGCCACCGGGTTTGGCGGCCGGCTGCTCCGGCTGGGCGGCGACCTGGTCGGCGGCAGCGTCGGCGAGAAGGCCGCGCAACTCGGCTGGGACGCCGAGTGGATGCGCGACGGCGCCCGCGGGTCGACCCGCGACAAAGCCCTCGCCCGGGCCGTCGATGAGATGCAGCCGTACTTCCACCAGTGCCACCGCTGCGGGCAGTGGGTGTGCGGACAGGTCTGCTGGAACACCGAACGGGGCCTGTGCACGACCTGCGCCCCCAAGCTGGACCAGGAGATAGCCGGCCTGCAGGCCGCCGCGCAGGTCAATCAGCTGAACCAGAAGATCCAGAGCCAGGACTGGACCAGGGACATCAACTACCGGGACCAGGGCACGGGCCTGTGCGCGGCCTGCGGGCAGGAAAGCGGCGGCGGCAAGTTCTGCCAGAGCTGCGGCCACCCGCTGGCCGCGGCGGAGTCGGCCAGGAAATTCTGCGCGAACTGCGGGACGGCGCTGACCGGCGCGACGTTCTGCGTCGAATGCGGGACGCCGGCCGGGTAGCGGGCTGGTCCTGTGAGCGAGCCGCAGGGGCGCGGTGTCGCCTGGACTGAGGAGCGAGGGACGAGCGACGAGGGAAGGCGGCACCTCAGGGCGCCCCGAAGGCGAGCGGGAGACACTGTGAGCGCTGCTCAGTACCGGATACTCTCCGCGGCTGGCGAGGAACAGGGCCACGCTGACGTGGACGTCGCCGACGGCGTCCTCGTGCTCGCACCGTCTGAGGGAGGCGTGCTGCGCATCCCGTTCGGCCATATTTCCTCGGTCGCCGAGCCCGAGCCGTTCATGGTGCGGATCGGCCTGGCCGACGGGAACGCGATCGAGCTCAGCCGGCTCGGCGTGATGCGCACCCAGTTGCTCGCCGAACTCCGCGACGGCCGGGGCGACGCGGCGTCGGCCGCGGCCATGGCGGTGGGCGAGGCGGCGATCTTCTCCGGCGTGAGCGGGGGCGAGCCGGCCGAGGTGCGGGTCTACGACGACGCGCTGCTGGTCATCGGCGCGGCCGGCGGTGAGCGGGTCAGCTTCTCCTTCGTCGGCGCGGTGCGGGCGCAGGACTACGCCGTCACGGTCGAGGTAACGGGACGGGAGCCGGTGATCATGTCCCGGCTCGGCCGGCGGACCGGCGAGCTGGCCGCCCTGCTGGACCGCCGGCTCGCCGAAGCCCGCGGCCGGACGGCCGCGTTCCTGGGCTCGCTGCTGCCCGGGCTGGACCCGATGGCGCTGCGCACGGCCGCCGGGCTGCTGCGTGACGGCGTGGCCGTGCCGGCCAGCACGCTGGACACCATCCACCCCGACCTGGCCGGCACCCTGGTCCAGCTCGCCACGCTGCCCGCCCGCCGGGACGCGGTCGCCGAACTGGCCCGCCGGACCGACCTCGCGATCGGGTTCAGGCAGCTGGTCTCGGTGCGCCGGCCCGCGGCCGGGGTGACGCCATGGCGGGACCATGCCGCGGCACCGCACATCGGCACGCACGACAGCCCCGGCGGGGCGTTCCAGCCGGGCATGATGGGCATGATGGCGGCCGGGGTCATGGCCGGCGGCCCGCCGCTGGGGCCGGGCGGGCTGGCCGGCCCGCCCGGGCCGTTCGGCTTCGGCGAGGGGTACGGCGCGTTCGGCGCCTACTGGGCGTTCCGCGCGCTCGGCGCCGGGATGAACGCCCGCCAGCAGCGCCCGATGACGCCCCGGCCCGATGTCACGCGAGGGAGCCTGGTGCCCGCCACCGAGGACCTTTCGGCCCTGGTCGCGACCGGTGAGAGCCCTACCGTGCTCGCGTTCGCGCTCGGCCGCAGGCCCGGCCGGGTGGTCTACGAGGTGCTCAACCAGCCCGAGCCGATGACGTTCGTGTACCGGGCGGACGGCGCCGACGGGCTCGCCACGATCAACCGGGCGCTCGACGACGCCGGGTTCCAGGCGGCGGCCGTCCACGCCGACCCAGCCGCCCAGGTGCCCCATGACGCGCAGTGGCCGGACCGGATCACCCAGCTGCTGGCGGACTGACGATCCGCGTACTGAAACCTCCGTGATCACGAAGGCTCCTGGTCCCCCTCCCAGATCTGATCCGGGCCAGGCGGGCACCGTAAGCTTCACGTACCGGCGCGACGATACCTGGAGCCCAGATCATGCCCTCGTCAGTTCCCGTGATCGACCTGGATCCCTGGT
>JBKQQQ010000252.1:0-3330 GCA_052144275.1 Streptosporangiaceae bacterium | reverse complement strand
TTCCGCCCGTCCGACAGCACCGCGAAATGCGTCAGCCCGAGGTCAACGCCGGCCTCGGTGTCGGTCTGGGGAAGCGGGTCGTCCCCCGCCTCCACGACGAACGAGGCGAAGTACCTGCCCGCCGCATCTGCGATCACCGTGACCGATGACGGTCCGGATGGCAGCTCACGGGACCAGCGCACCAGCACGTCCCCGATCTTCGGCAGCCGCAGCTTCCCGCCCGCAGTGATCTGCCACCGGGCGTTGCGGGTGAACCGGATGGCCTGCCGCCGGTCCTTGCGGGACCGGAACCGCGGTGCCGCGATCTTCGGGCCTTTCCGTGTCCCGGTGACGGAAGCGAAGAAATTCCGGTAGGCCGTGCCCAGGTCCGCGAGGGCCTGCTGGAGCACTACCGCGGACACCTCGCCCAGCCAGGCCCGCTCCGGGCTAGCCTTGGCCGCGGTCAGCCGGGCTGACAGTTCCGCGTCGCCGATGTAGGGCCGCCCGGCCGCGTAAGCCGTCTGCCGGGCCCGCAGCGCGTCGTTGAATACCACCCGCGCGCACCCGAACGCGCGGGCGAGCGCCTGACGCTGCCCGGGTGTGGGGTAGAGCCGGTAGTTGTACCGGAGCTGCACATCCCCAGTATAGTTGGCCTCATGGCCGGGTACGGGGACATCCGCACTGGCAGACATCGTGTCTTCGATTCGGTTTTCGTGACCAGGTACCGGCATCCGGTGTTCACCGCGCGGCACCTGGAGCGCATGGAAGAGATCATCCGGGACGTGTGCCGCGACTTCGAATGCGAACTGGCCGAGTTCAACGGCGAGGCGAACCATGTTCACCTGCTCGTCAGGTTCCCGCCCAAGGTCGCCCTGTCCCGGCTGGTCAACAGCCTCAAGGGCGTATCCTCGCGACGGCTGCGCCAGGAGTTCCCAGACCTGCGCCGACACTACTGGCGGGCGAACCGGCTGTGGTCCGGGTCCTACTTCACCGGGTCCGTCGGCGGCGCCCCGATCACTGTCCTGCGCCACTACATCAAGCAGCAGGACACCCCGGCCTGACAAAGGCCCGGGTCCGTCCGCCCCCACCACCGGCCCGAAGGCCGGCGCACTAGCAGACAACTTGGTAGCGCTGCAGGGCGATGTACAGCACCACGCACGGGATCATCGCGATCACCGCCGCTTCCAGGTAGCCGAAATTGACCTGGCCGACGCTGCCGTACTCCATGTTGAGCAGCGCCAGCGGCAGTGTGTACAAGTTGTTGCTGGTCAGGAACGTGAGGGCACCGACGAACTAGGTCCAGGAGAACAGGAAGGCGTACAGGACCGTGGTGGCGATGCCCGGCAGGAAATCCTTTGCCTTCTCAAGTTAGGGAGGTGGGAGGGTAGTCGTCAACCCCTAATCGCGGCCTGTCGCATGCTTCTGTGGCCGCGTGACGGGTGCCCTGTGAGGTGGCCTGGCCGGGACGCGGGTTACCGGCTCGACTCGCGCACCACCAGACGGCTGGGAACCGTGCGCGTGTCATGCGCTGGCTCGCCGGCGATGGCGGCGAGGAGCAGTCCGGCGGCCGCCCGGCCGACCTCCTCCAGGCACATGTCGACGCTGGTCAGCGGGGGCTGGGCGCCGGCCGCCATTGGCTCCCAGTTGTCGAAGCCGACCAGCGCGACGTCGCCCGGTATGGTCCGGCCGGCCGTGCGGAGCGTGTCGGCCACGCCGCGGGCGATCTGGTCGCTGCCGCAGAAGACCGCATCGGTGTCCGGCCAGTCGGCGAGCAACGCCAGGGCCGCCTCCCGGCCCCAGCGCTCGCTCCACTCGCCGAACCGCACGCCGCCGTGCGGCACCGCGCCGGCCGCCGCGAGCGCGGCGCCGAACCCCGCCGCCCGCTTGCGCGCCGCCAGGAACCGCTCCGGCCCGGTGATGTGCCCGATCCGGCGCCGGCCCGCGCCGAGCAGGTGCTGGGCGGCGGCGCGCCCGCCGCCCTCGTCGTCGGGCAGCACCGCGGGCCCGCCTGCGCCCAGCGGCTGGGTCATCGCGTAGACGACGGGGATGCCGTGCTCAGCCGCGATCGGCGGCCGGGGCTCGACCCGGCGGCCGGTGACGATCAGGCCGTCCACCCGGCGGGCGGCTAGCATCTCGACATAGCGCCGCTCGCGCTCCGGCTCGTCCCTGGTGTCGCACATGAACACCGCCACCTGGCCGGTGCCGAGCGCGTCCTCGGCGCCGAGCATGACCGGGATGCTGAACCGGCCGAAGCTGTCGGTGGTAATCAGCCCCACGGTGAACGAGCGGCCCGCGAGCAGGGCCTGGGCCAGCGTGTTCGGGGCGAAGCCAAGACGCTGCGCCGCCTCGGCGACGCGCTCCCTGGTCTCGGCCCGCAGCTTGCCCTGCCCGTTGAGCGCCTTGGAAGCGGTGCCGATGGACACGCCGGCTTCCGCCGCCACGTCACGGATAGTCACCCGCCTCATCTAGCACTCCTCACGATCGGGCCAGCGCCGTTGACGCCCCGCTGGCCAACCTTTAGCCTACGGTTCCATGGGAATCGGGGAAAACCTATTCCTTGAACCATGGGAGCCGCGTACGTGAACAGTGCCGATATGCCGTCTGGCGTTGTACCCGCCGCCCGGCCGACCCTGCTGACCGCGCCTATCGCGCTGACCCCGGCATACCGCCCCAGGATCCGGCCGCTGATACGGGCCCTCCCGCTAGCGTAACCGGACCCGTCGCTCCTAGCGCTGCGGCGGCCGGGTCACACCAGCCGCTCGCCCGGACCAGCCTGACGGGGGGTCTGCTGCACCAGTGGCAGCAGCGGAACCTGGCCGCCAGCCTGCCGCTCGCGCTGCGCCAACTCGAGGACGCAGGCAACCTGGACAACGTACGCCTGGCCATCAAGGCAGCGCTGGACCTACCCGGACCGGCGCGTGGACGCGGTGCGCGGCTGCGTGGCGATCGAGCGCGGGCCCCTCGTCTACTGCTTTGAGCAGGCCGACCAGCCCGGCGGCGCCCGCCTGGACGACCTGGCCATCCAGCCGGGCGGAGTCCTCGGGGAGCGGCCCGCCATCCTGGCCGGCGTCGGCCAGACGATCGAGGTCACCGCCCAGGGCGTCCGCCTGCCCCCGGTGCCGTCCAGCCAAGGCGCCGCGTCTCAAGCCGCCGCATCTACCGCCCCGTTCGGCCCAAAAGACCCTCTTGCCTCAGCGGTAACTGCCATCGCGATCCCGTATTTTCAGTGGGACAACCGGGACGGCGGCCCGATGCGAGTCTGGATGCCCCAGGGCTAGCTAGGGCCGGACGCCGTAGAGGTGCTCGAGGGCGAGCTGGTCGAGGTGCTCGTAGGCCAGGCCGCGCTTGGCC
>JBKQQQ010000251.1:0-3218 GCA_052144275.1 Streptosporangiaceae bacterium | reverse complement strand
AGCCGTGGCAGCCGGTCCGGGCCGGCCAGGCTGAGCAGCAGCTTCTGCTCACCCGGCTGGCCGTGCAGCAGGCCCCGCTGGCGTAGGGCGCCGGGGTCGGCCAGGCCCTCCCGGTCCAGCAGATCGGCGAACCGCTTGCCCACGGTCAGCGCCCGGCGGACATCATCCTCGTCGATGACCGCGGCGGCGAGCGCCGGGATCATGCCCACCATGGAGCGGACCTTCACCGGCACCGCGGTTCCGGATGGGGTCACGAGCCGGTCGTAATACAGCCCGTCCGTCTCGTCCCACAGGCCCTGGCTGGTCAGCGCGTCGCGGATGGCGGCGAAGTGCTCAAGGAACTTCATCACCAGGTCCGAGGCCGGCCGCTGCCGGGCCTGGTCGAGCACCGCGGCGATGGCGAGCATCGCCAGCGCGTAGGAGCCCATCCAGCCGGTGGCGTCGGACTGCTCCAGGGTGCCGCCGACCGGCAGGTGCGAGCGGTCCAGCGGGCCGATGTTGTCCAGGCCCAGGAAGCCGCCCTCGAATACGTTCCGGCCGCCGGGATCCTCGAGGTTGACCCACCAGGTGAAGTTGACCAGCAGCTTGTCGAAGACCCGGCTGAGGAACTCCAGGTCGCGGCCCTCGTCGACGGCGAACACCTCAAGCGCGGCCCAGGCCTGCACGGGCGGGTTCACGTCGGAAAAGTCCCACTCGTAGGCCGGCAGCGCCCCGTTCGGGTTCTGGAACCACTCCCGGCACAGCAAGACCAGCTGGTACTTGGCGAACGCGGGGTCCACGTGCGCCAGCGCCACGCAGTGGAACGCCAGGTCCCAGGCGGCGAACCAGGGGTACTCCCACTTGTCCGGCATCGACATGATGTCGAAGGCGTCGAAGCTGCGCCACCGGGAGTTGCGCCCGGTCAGCCGCTCCGGCGGCGGGGCCGGCTGGGCCGGGTCGCCGTCCAGCCAGCGGGTCACGTCATAGTAGAACAGCTGCTTGCTCCACAGCAGCCCGGCGAACCCCTGGCGCATGACCATCGCCTCGTCGGCCGTTGCCGCGCGGGGCGTCAGCTCGGCGTAGAACTCATCGGCCTCCGCCCGCCGGGCCGATATCACCCGGTCGAACGGGGCACCGAGGGCGGCCGCCCCCGGCCCGCTGGCCCCGCCCGCACCCGGACCGCTGGCTCCGCCCGCCCCGGCCAGCCGCAGCCGCAGTTCGGCGGAGGCGCCGCCGGCCAGCGTGACCTGGTACCAGAAGGCGCACTTGGTACCGGTACGGTCCGGGTTGACCGTGGGCGCCCCGCTGATCACGTGGTCGTTGATGCCGTCTTTCGGGTACGGCGTGACCGGTTCGGCGCCGAACAGCCGCGCCGCGTTCGTCTCGTTCTCGCAGAACAGCGTGGTCGGCAGCGTGCCGTCCGGCCCGGGACCCGCGATCAGCTCGAGCTCGCCGCAGAACGGATGGCCGATGCTGACGGCCGCGGCGCCGGACAGCCCGGTTCCGGCCGGATCTGCCGGTCCGGCCCCGGCCGCGCCGAGGACCGGCTTGGCCGAGCCGTCCCAGGACCAGGTGTTGCGGAACCAGGCAGTCGGCAGCACGTGCAGGGTTTCGGCGTCCGGGCCCGCGTTGGTCACCGAGATCGTCATCAGCAGGTCATCGGGATCCGCCTTGGCGTAGTGCACCTCGACGATCCAGTACCGGTTGCTGGCGAACGCGCCCGTGTCGAGCAGTTCGTACTCGGGCTGCCGCCTGTTCCGCGCGGCGTTGGTGTCGATCAGGTCCTGATAAGGGAACGGGCCTTGCGGGTAGTGGTAGCGCCACCGGTTCCAGGCGTGGCTGGGGATCGCGTCCAGGTACCACCAGTACTCCTTGACGTCCTCGCCGTGATTGCCCTGGGCCCCGGTCAGCCCGAACGCCCGCTCCTTCAGGATCGGGTCGCGTCCGTTCCACAGCGCCAGGCCCAGGCACAGCCGCTGCTCGATGTCGCAGAACCCGGCCAGGCCGTCCTCACCCCACCGGTACGCCCGGGACCTGGCGTGGTCGTGCGGCAAGTACTCCCACGCCGCGCCGTCGGGGCTGTAGTCCTCCCGGACCGTCCCCCACTGCCGCTCGCTGACATACGGCCCCCACCGGTACCAGTCACCAGCCTGGCGAAGCCCGTCCTCGAGCTTGCCGAATCCCGCCACCCGCTCACGCTCGGCGCCCACCGCAGCCCCTCTCTCCTTGATGCCCTGGTTAGCATGCCACCTCGCGGTGAGGCCGGGCCGAGGAGGCCGGGTTCGTCAGTCCAGGCCGCCGAGGACGTTCTGGTCCCAGTCGATCACCGAGCCGGTGACCACGCCGGAGCGGTCGGAGAGCAGGAACACCACGAAGTCGGCGATCTCCTCGACCTGCCCCAGCTTGCCCCACCCGGCGCGGAGGCTCTGCGAATCCTTCGGCTTCGTGCCTGCGTAGTATCTCCCGAACGGTCCAGACGGCGGCTCGCGCCAGCGGTTCCGGCTCCGCCGCCACTGACGCCGACTGCCTGGGCGCCTGGCAGCTGTCGGGACGCGCGCAGCATCGGGACCGGGAACGGGACCTAGGTCCCGGGCAGAAGGGCCGACCTGCTCTGGCCTGGTGAAGCAGGTCCGACAACTTTGCCTGCAGGGTGAACCAAAGCTCACGCCATGCTAGAGCGAGGGGGGCGAAGTGACGCTTGAGGCTGGATCAACGCGGGATGCCGCCAGCGGCAGTGATCCCGGCAGGCCCGCCGCCTAGGGCAGACGACGGAATCTGCGCCGTAGGCCGCCAGTGGACAAGCCGTAGGCTAATGGCGTCCGCTGGCCAGGATGAGGAATCGCCGGGGGTTACCGCGAACGGCAGGCGCGGCCAGCGTGTCCGGCATGGGATCGAGGTCGCCCAAGGGAAGTATGCCGGTTCACCGGCTGAGCATCTGTGGCGCCGGCTGGACGCGATGGATTTCATCAACCGGGGCATGCTCTTCGCGGCCACGCTGCTGTTGTGCCTGTTCCCGTTCCTGATCATCGCCAATGCCCTGGCCGGCCGGTCGGCGGCCAGCGGGCTGGCCCGGCACCTGGGCCTGGACAAGCAGGCCGCCGCTGAAGTCGGTGCCCTGTTCACCTCATCGGCTGCCACCTCCAGCGCCATCACCGGGACTGCCTGGGTGTTCTTCATCCTGGGGGGCATCGCTGCGGCCACGGCGATTCAGGGTCTGTACGAGTCGGCCTTCGAGCTGG
>JBKQQQ010000250.1:0-8956 GCA_052144275.1 Streptosporangiaceae bacterium | reverse complement strand
GCCGGCCAGCCCGGTGAACCTGCCGATCAAGGCGATGACCGCGTCGATGTAGCCGTCGATGTCGAGCTCGGGGTCCCACGCCTGCTGCAGCACCAGGCCCTGGAAGATGGCGGCGCAGACCCGGGCGCATGGCCGCAGTCAGCAGCTCAACGCCGGGTCCGGGATCTGCTCGCTCACGGGCCGGTGATACCCATGGAAACCTTCGGCCAGGACCGTCATCCTCCAGAACGATGCGCTCAGCGAATCCGCTGGTTACCGTCAGTGCTGTGGCTAGGGATCATTCGGCCGAGGCCCCGTCGCGTGGACCTCTGCTCGCAGCATCCGGCCAGTCCCAGTGGCCGGCCATAGCCGTGCTCGCCGTGTGCGCGGCGCTGATAACGCTGGCCGTGTCGGGCGGCGGACCGTACCCGCATGACCGGGGGCTGCGCCTTCTCCTCGCGTTCGTGGTATGCGGCCTGATCGCGGCGCTGCGGCGCTGGCCATTGCCGGTGCTGGCGGCGGCAACCCTCGCTAACACGATGGCCATGGCCGCGGGCAACGCCCCGCTGCCGTTTGGCATCATGCTCGGGCTCGCGTCGTACCTCGCCGCCTCGCGCCTGCCGAGACGCGTGTCGATCCCCGCCGCCGCGGCCAGCGCCGCGGCTCTCGGCGGAGCGCTCGTGTACGCGGCGTTCACGGCCAGGAACGCGTCCGCCGCCGCCGGGGCCGTGGAAGGCTTCCTGCCGCTGGTGGCAGGCTGGTTCATCGGCGACAGCGTCGCGGCGCGCCGGCGCTACCTGGCCGGGCTGGCCGCGCAGGCCGAGCAGGCGCGAGCCGCCGAGGCCGAACGCGCCCGCCAGCAGGTCCGGGAGGAGCGGGTGCGCATCGCCCGTGAACTGCACGACGTCGTGGCCCACACCCTCGCGGTGATCACCGTCCAGGCCGGGGTCGGTCGGCGCCTCATGGCCAAGCGCCCGGAGGAGGCCAGCACCGCACTGGAGTCCATCGAGACCATCGGCCGAACGGCCCAGGAAGAACTGCGGGTCGTCCTCGGGCTGCTGCGCGACGAAGAGAACCGAACGGCCGCCCTGGCACCGGCCCCGAGGCTCGTCGACGTCAAGGAGCTCGTCGAGACCGTCCGGGCCTCCGGCACCCCGGTGGACCTGCACATGTCCGGGGCCGACCGCCCGCTCTCCGCGGCGCTCGAGCTGTCGGTCTACCGCGTCGTCCAGGAGGCGCTGACTAACGTCGTCAAGCACGCGCCGGGCGCCCGCGCGACGGTCGACCTGACCGTCTACGACAACGTCATCAGCCTGGACGTCACCGACGACGGCGGCCCCGCCGTGCGCCCGGCCGACGGCGAGCGGCCAGCCGGGCCGGGCCACGGGATCGTGGGGATGCGCGAGCGGATCGCGGCGTTCGGTGGCTGGCTCCACGCCGAGCCGATGGCCAGCCGCGGCTTCCGGGTGACCGCCCAGGTCCCGATCGAGGGTGCGATGTGACGACCAGGGTCCTGGTCGTGGACGACCAGGCGCTGCTCCGCACCGCGTTCTCGTCGCTGATCGACGCCGAGGACGACCTGGAGGTCGTCGGCCAGGCAGCCGACGGACGGCAGGCGGTCGAGCTCGCGGCGAACCTGGCGCCGGACGTCGTCGTCATGGACGTCCGGATGCCGGTGCTGGACGGGATCGAGGCGACGCGTCAGATTTTTTCCGAACGGGGCCGTGATGCGTGCCCCCGGGTACTCATCCTCACCACCTTCGACCTGGACGAGTACGTCTTCGAGGCGCTGCGGGCCGGGGCGAGCGGGTTCGCGCTGAAGAGCCGCCCGCTCGAGGAACTGCTGAGCGCGATCCGCACCGTCGCCGCCGGCGAGGCGCTCCTGGCCCCGAGCGTGACACGCCGGCTCATCGCGCACTTCACCGAGAGCGACCGGACACCGAGGAGAACGCCCCGCGGCCTGGAGGAACTGACTGAGCGCGAGCGCGAGGTGCTCGCGCTGGTCGCCCGGGGCCTGTCCAACGCCGAGCTCGCCGAGACGCTGCACGTGAGCCTCCCGACGGCCAAGACCCACGTGAGCCGGATCCTGACCAAGCTCAGCGCCCGTGACCGGACCCAGCTCGTCATCCTCGCCTACGAGTCGGGCCTCGTCACCACGGCCTGAACGCCGCGCGTCATCCTCGGGGATGACGCCGAGATAATCCGCGCGCACGATGACAGCGGAATCGCCGCAAGGCCACGATGACAGACGATGAATACCAACGAGCTTCTGGCCGCCGGGCCCGTCGCGGGCGCACATGGTCAGCACATCGGCATCGGGCTGATCGTCCTGGCCCTCCTGGTGCTCGGCTCGCTCGGCTACGGCGCGGTACGCCTCAACAACCGTCGGCGCCTCAACCGCCAGGTAACCAGGCCTGAGCCACCGATGCCCATGCAAGAGCCGCCACGCCCCAGGCAAGAGGCACCAAGCCCCGGGCCGCAGCCGCCAAGCGCTGGGCAAGAGCCGCCAAGCCCTGCACCAGCCCCGGCCCGCCGTGCCCCCGTATCGTCCCAGCACCCGAACGGCTGGGCGGTCGAGACCCACGGCCTTAACAAGCGGTTCGGCGCCACCGTCGCGGTCGACGGCGTCGAGTTGCTCGTCCCGCGTGGCTCCGCCTTCGGCTACCTCGGCCCGAACGGCGCGGGCAAGACCACGCTGATCCGCACCTTGCTCGGCCTCACCAGGGCCGACGGCGGCACGATGTCGCTGCTCGGCACCCCTGTCCCGGCCGAGCGGAGCCGGGCCCTGGCCCGGGTCGGGGCGATCGTGGACGAGCCCCGCTTCCATCCGCACCTGACCGGCCGGGACAACCTCCGCCTGCTGGCCGCGGCCCGGGGCGGCGATGCGGACCAGCGGATCGCGCCGTCGCTGGCCCGGGTCGGCCTGACCGAACGGGCCGGGGACAAGGTGGCCGCGTACTCGATGGGCATGCGCCAGCGCCTCGGGGTGGCCGCCTGCCTGCTCGCTGACCCGGAACTGCTCATCCTGGACGAGCCGATGAACGGGCTCGACCCGGCCGGCATGCACGAGATGCGGGCGATGATCGCGAGCCTGGCCGCCGAGGGCCGCACCGTCGTGCTGTCGTCGCACCTGCTCGACGAGGTGCAGCGCACCTGCGACGCGGTGGCGATCGTCGACCACGGCCGGGTGATCCGCCAGGGCTCCATCGACGAGCTGATCCGCGGCGCGGGTGCCGCGGTCGTTCAGATCGACTGCGACGAACCCGCCCGGGCGGCACAGCTCATCGACGAGGCGGGCATCGCGGCGGGCACGGCCCTTACCGGGGCAGGGCTGACCGTCACCCTGCCCGCCGGGGCGTCGCGCGAGCTCGTGGCCGACATCAACCGCCGGCTGGTCGTGGCAGGCATCGACGTATACGGCCTCCGGGAGGTCCAGGCGTCGCTGGAGGACTGGTTCTTGTCCGTGACGAGCCGACTGGGGGAACCGTCGTGACCACCACCGAGCCCTCGCTGTCCGAGGCAGGATCCGCACCCCGGCCCGGTCGGCGCAGCACGCCGGCCATCGGTGCCTGGCTGCCCACCTGGGATCTCATCACCACCAAGAACCTAGAGATCCGCAAGCGCCGCGGCCTTGTGATCACCGTCGCGGTGCTGATCGTAGCGCCGACGGTCCTCATCTACGGCCTCCGGCTGCTGTTCCACGCGGTCGATCCGCACGGCTACGGCCTGGCCGGCAGCCCGGCCATCTTCTCCCAGCTGAGCAACCTGATGGCCGAGTTCGGGTTCATCGCCGCCGCGGCTCTCGGCGCGGCGGCCGGGACGACCGACCTGACCGACGGCGTGTTCCGCCACCTCGTCATCACCGGCAGGTCCCGGCTCGCCCTCTACCTCGCGCGCATCCCGGCCGGCCTGGCCATCCTGGTCCCCCTCGTGGCCCTGGCCTTCGCGATGAACTGCCTGGTCACGAGCTACGAAAGCCCCCCGCCCCCCACGTCGGTCGCGCTGTACGGCCTCAACGTCCCGGAGCACCTCGACCAGGCCGGGCTGCAGACCTGGCTCCTGCAGCACCCGCAGCAGGCGGAAAACGGGCTCCCCGTCGGCCCGGCCACCAACCTGGCGCAGGTCCGCTCGGCGATCGACCAGAACATCGCGTCCTTCTACAGCAACTACATCGCCGACGAGATCAGCGGCTCGAACCCGGCGGACAACGAGATGGCCAAGATCGGGCTATGGGTCGAGCTCGAGGTCGGGATCGGGTTCCTGGTCGGCCTCGGCCTCGGGTCGCTCACCGGCCAGCGGACGACCACGACTATCGTGCTGATCGCGCTGGAGATCATCGTGACCCCGATCCTGGCCAGGGTGCAGATCCCCTACTTCATCGATGGCCAGCGGCTCGTCGTCGGCATCGCGATGGACCAGCTCCGCCCGGCGGCCCTGGCCCCCGCCACGTCGGGTCCCGGCGGCGGCGGCCCCGGCCACGTTCTGTTCGGCGGGCGGGGAGCCCTCGGCATCCCGCCGATGCCGACCTGGGCGATGATCTCGGTGATCGTCGGCTGGATCGTCGGCTGGTCCGGTATCGGCGCCTGGCGGATGATGACCCGCGACGCCTGAGCCTTTATCGGCGTCGACTACTGCGCATCTCACGCCCCGCCGCGGCGATGCAGCTGGGTAAGTTCTAGGTACGTGGCGGCGTTGCGCTCGATCTCTGCGCGCTCTGCTTCGGACACCTCACGCCGGACCTTGCCCGGCACCCCGGCCACCAGCACTCCCTCCGGGACCTGCTGCCCTTCGGTCAGCACGGCGCCGGCGGCGACGATCGAATGACGCGCCACGCGTGCTCCGTTGAGCACGATCGCGCCCATGCCAATGAGGACCAGATCCTCGATGGTGCAGCCGTGGAGCGTCGCATTGTGGCCGATGGTGACGTCTGAGCCCACCGATAGCGGCATACCGGGGTCAGCGTGCAAGACGCACCCGTCCTGCACGTTGCTGCGCGCGCCGACCACGATGGTGTCACGGTCAGCGCGGAGCACGGCTCCGTACCACACGCTCGCCTCCGCGCCGATGGTTACGCGTCCGATGAGCACGGCACCGGGGGCGACGAAGGCGGTTCCGGCGACATCGGGGCGATCCTGGCCGAGCGCGACGAGGGACGGTACGTCGGCACCCGGGCGGGGCGCAGGCTGGCTGTTCATAGCACTTCCTTCATTTCTCCCACCACACGAGAGAAAAGCTACAGCTACTTATCGCACCGGAATCCCTCTTTTGCCATCGCGCGCCGTGCCAGGCGGTTAACATGCCCCTTTTGGACAGAGCCAGCTAGGGAACAGCTGGGTAGGGGAGGACACAACCGGTGGCTCGGCTGGCGATCGCCAAGGGCTTCCTGGCTGAATACGCCAAGCTGGACAAGGACGTGCAGGGCGCCGTCGACGTGGCCATCGCCCGGTTCGCCCGGCACGCTCAGCCGGGGCTGCAGCTGGAGAAGCCGCCGCACAGCCGGGACGACCGGATCCGCATCCTGCCGGTGGACAGCCGCTGGTACGGCGTGGTACTGGTCCCGGAAAGCGGACCGACCGCAGACACGTACTGCCTGGTCACGGTCCTGCCGCAGGACAAGGCGAACGCCTACGCGACCAGCCGCCGGTTCAGCGTCAACCGGGCGCTCGGGGTCCTGGAGGTCCGCGACGAGGAAGCCATCCAGCAGCTGCTGCCACCCGCCGATGCCACCAGAAGACAACTGTTCGCCGACGTCAGCGACGCCGAACTGGCCCGGCTCGGCGTGGACGCGCAGATCCTCCCGACGGTCCGGCGGCTGACTGGGGAAACCGACCTGGAAGCGCGCCAGCAGGCGCTGCCCGAGGCCCAGTACGCCGCGCTGCACGCGCTGGCCGGCGGCATGACCGTGGACGAGGCCCTGGCCGAGGCGGCCCGGCTCGCCTCCGGGAGCGCGCCGCCGGAAAAGGTGGACCCGGACGACCTGGTGTCCGCCATGGAGCGCACCCCCGGCCAGGTCACCTTCGTGTCCGGACCGGAGGATCTTGAGCTCATCCTGGCTCACCCGTTCGCGGCGTGGCGCACGTTCCTGCACCCGAACCAGCGCGAGATCGCCTACCGGCCCAGCTACGCCGGCCCGGCCCAGGTGACCGGCGGCCCCGGCACCGGCAAGACGGTGACGGTGCTGCACCGGGCGGCCTTCCTGGCCGAACGGTCCGGGCGCGTGCTGGTCACCACCCTCAACGGCAACCTGGCCAACGCCCTGCGCGCCCAGCTCGACCTGCTGATCCGGGACGCCCAGGTGCGCCAGAAGATCGAGGTGCTCAACGTCGACCGGCTGGCCTACCGCGTCGTCAAGCAGGCCCGCGGCACTCCGATCATCGCGGACGAGCGGGTGCTGCTCGACCGCTGGGCCAAAGCCGCCGCAGACGCCGGGCTGAGCTTTACCCCGGCGTTCGGCAAGAACGAGTGGGAGCAGGTCCTCCTGGCTCAGGACGTGCGCACCGAGCAGGCGTACCTGACCTGCCTGCGCGCCGGCCGGGGACGGCCGCTCACCAAGGCCCAGCGCGGCCAGGTGTGGCAGGCCGCCCAGCGGGTCACCGCGGAACTGGCTGACGCCCGCGAGGCCACTCACCTCCAGCTGGCCGGCGAGGCGACGCACCTGCTCCGCCAGGCGGAGAAACCGCCCTACCGGCACATCCTGGTGGACGAGGCCCAGGACCTGCACCCGTCCCAGTGGCGGCTGCTCCGCGCCGCGGTCGCGCCCGGCCCGGACGACCTGTTCATCGCGGCCGACCCGCACCAGCGCGTCTATGACAACCGGGTCTCCCTGGCCAGCCTGCGGATCAGCGTGCGGGGGCGGAGCCGGCGGCTGTCCCTGAACTACCGGACCACGCAGGAGATCCTGGCCTGGGCGGTGCCGCTGCTCGGGACCGAGCCGGTGATCGGCCTGGACGGCGAGGTGGATTCCCTGCTGGGCTACCGGTCGCCGATGCACGGCCCGCGCCCGCAGCGACGGCTGGCCGCCGCACGGGCTGAGGAATTCAATTTTCTTACCGAACGAGTTCGCTCGTGGCTTTCCGCAGCCATCGAGCCTCATGCCATTGGCGTGGCGGGCCGGTCCGCCAGCCTGGTGCGCGAGGCGCGCCAGGCGCTGGAGGCCGACGGCATCGCGACGGTCTCGCTGAGCGGCCGTGGGAACCCCAAGGCCGTCCGGGCCGGAACCATGCACGCGATGAAGGGCCTGGAGTTCCAGGCGGTCGCGGTCATCGGCGTCGAGCAGGGCCTGGTGCCCGCGCCCGGGGCGGTCACCCCCGAACGCGAGGACGCCGCCGTGCACGCCCAGGACCTGCAGCGGGAACGCTGCGTCCTGTTCGTGGCCTGCACCCGGGCCCGGGACCATCTCTACGTGTCCGGCACCGGCGAGCCGAGCGTGTTCCTGCCGCCCCGGGAGGCGGCGGCCCCGCCCCCGCCCCCGCCGATCCTGCCGGACGCCGACATCCCCGCCTTCGACCTGGGCAGGTTCTTCCGGCTCCTGCTGTCCCGCCGTCGGCTCGATCCCGGGATGGACGCGGAGAGCTTCCTGGCCTGGGCCACCGCGCCTGGCCGCCGGCTGCGCCTGGCCGAGCTGGACGTTTCCTCCCGGCAAGTCCTCAGCGGGGGCGGAGACCAGGCCCTCGACCTGGTCGACCGCTGCCTGGACCTGCTGGACCGGCTGACCGAACGTGACCCGGACCTGCCCGCCGTCCGCCTCCCTGCCCGTTTCGCCGACGCGGCACGCCAGGAGACCGGCGCGCGGAGCCGCGCCCGGCTCGCGGCACGGCGTACCGAGCCCGCGCCGCCGTGCCCTCGCATCGCCCTCGTCCCGAATACCCCGAATAACCCAAATGCCCCGAATGACCCGAACGGATCAGGCGTCCAGGTCATCCTCCCGCCGATCGTGGAGGCCCCCGACGGGGTCGCCACCTGGCGGGTGACCGCCGACGGCGTTCCCGTCACGATACGGAGCCGCGCAGGCAGTCCACAGACCGCGCACCCGCTGACCCGGCCGGTCCGCGCCGTCCACGTCTCGCGGGCCGGCCGGGATCACGTGACCGAACTAGATGTCGTGTCGCCCTCGGACCCGATCCTGTTCTTCTCCTCTGACGGCAGGCGCCTCCCGGCGCGGCTGCCCCTGCCCCCGGACCGGCTGTGGATCCTGCGCCCCGCCGACCGAGAGCTCATCGTGGCCGGTGAGCTCCGCACCATCACCGAAGTGCCTTCCGGGTGGGAAGGCTGGCACCTGGAGCTCGCCTCCGTGGAAGAGGTCAGCTCCCTGCTACTGCCGGGCGGCCCCGCGCATGCCGTGCAGCGGTACCCGCGCCCCCGCCTGCTGCTCGCCGAACCGCTCCCAGGCGTGACCACGCCCCACGGCGCACCCGTCTACCCCGAACCCCCCCAACTGTGGCTTCCCGACGCGGTCCGCTGGCACGTCGGCATCCGCCCCGCGGCCGGAGGCCCCTCCCTGGTCTCCAGGGAAATCCACCAGCCCGGTCCGGCCGACATCTGGGACGGCGTGCCCCGGCCCATCCTCGGCGCCTTCGACATCACGGCCCGCGGCTCCCTGGGCCGCTCGATGCGCCGCACGATCTTCGTCGCCGAGGACGCAGCCCTCGACCTCGCCCCTTCCGAACTGGCCCCTTCCGACCTGGCCCCCTCCGCCCGTGCACGCGTGGCCGAACTGCGTACCGGCACCGCGGCGGCGCCCGTCATCGTCACGCCGCCGCGGCCGCGGAGCCAAAGCGACGTCGTCCAGCCGCGGCCGCTGGCCAGCGGGGCCGAGGTCAGCTCCGGCCAGCTGACGATCCGCGACCGCGTGGCGGTCGACGGGCTGGCCGCGGCCCTGTACCTGGCCCGTGCGCCCTGGCGCGCGCCGGTCATCGTGCCGGTTCCCAGCGACGGGGTGGTCAAGCTTCCGCCCGAGGTGCGCGAGGCCGGTCCTCTT
>JBKQQQ010000249.1:0-5243 GCA_052144275.1 Streptosporangiaceae bacterium | reverse complement strand
GGGGGGAAACCCGGAACCCCCCCGGCGCCCCTAAACGGCCCGGTTCCAGGTTTTTCCCCCAGACCCCTCCTGCCTCCCCCCGAAAACAACGACGGACCCGCCGCGCAAATGAACAAGGAAGGTGCACGGCACCTGCCGCGAATACCGCGCCGCACCTGCCGGACGCGGAAACCTGCAAGCGCCGGGGGGAACCCGGGAAACCCCCCACAGCCCGGTTTCCCCGGTTCCCCCCGGACTCCCTTCCGGCCCCTTCCCCCAGCCCGAGGGCGCGCTTCGCGCGCCACGGACGACTCGAATACCACGCCGACCCCGGTCACCACGGAAACCAGCAGCCGGGCCGTCGGCACCCCGGCCGGGGCTCAGAGGTTCTCCAGGCCCTCACGCACCCGGCGAAGCAGACCGGGATCTGCCACGGGCCCAGCCGCCCGCCCGCCGGGCAGCCCGGGGACACGCTGAGGCAGCCCCGCTGCTGGTAAACCGTCCGCCTGCATGGCCAGCTCAGCCCATACGCACTTACCGCCCCCGTCGTACAGGAAGTAGTCCCACCGCTGGCACAGCGCCGCGACGATGGACAGCCCACGGCCGTTCTCGCCGTCCGGCAGCCCGGGTTCGACGAGGACCGGCGCGGCGGGGTCGCGGTCCCAGACCGCGATGACGATGCTGCGCTCGAACAGCATGACCCGCACATGAATCGTGGCCAGCCCGGCGAGCTGCGACCAGCGCGGCGCGGCGTCGGTGACGCCCGTCGCCTGCACAGCGTTCGTCACCAGCTCGGAGATCACCAGCTCGCCATCGTCTGCCAGGGACGGCAGTCCCCACTGCCGCAGGCACAGGCGCACGAACATGCGGCTACAGCGCACCGCAGTCGGCACGGCGGCCAGCGCCAGCCCGGTCACGGCCTGCGGCGGCATCATCCCGGCCCACACAGCACTGACGTCAGTCGGCGGTCCCACCGGCACGCGCCCTCCCGGGAACTTGGGATACCCGCACCTCACGCTATAGGCGAGGTATATGTTCGTCTATCATCCATCCGCCTACCTACTAAATGCAAGGTAGTCGTTCAATCTCCTGTCGAACGACTCTACCGCGAGCGGGACGCATCATCCGCTGACCAGGCAGGCGGGTAGCATCTAGGCGAATGAGAGGTTCAACAGTGCCTACCAAGCGGGCAAAGCCGCCCACTGTAAGGCTCCGGCGACTGGCAACCGAGCTGCGGCGGCTGCGGAGCGCTGCGCAACTGAGCAGAGAGAACGTGGAGGAGCAGACCGGCATCAACGAGGGGACGCTTTACCGCCTGGAAACCGCCCGCGCCCGGCCGCAACGCCGCACGCTCATGACGCTGCTGGACCTCTACGGCGCCGACGCCTCGCTGCGCTCAGACCTGCTCGCCATCGCCCAAGGCGCCGACAACCAGGGATGGCTGCGCCCCTACCACTCCGCGCTGCCCGAGGAGTACACCGCCTACATCAGCTTCGAGGCCGAGGCCCGGTCGGTCCGCAACTACGAATCGCTGTTCATCCCCGGCCTGCTCCAGACCGAAGACTACGCCCGCGCCGTGATCACCGGCGTCCTGCCCAGCGCCACCAAGGACCAGGTCGACCAGCGCGTCCAGGCCCGCATCGAGCGCCAGCAGCTCCTGGACCGCGCCGACCCGCTCGAACTGTGGGCCGTCATCGACGAGGCAGCCATCCGCCGCCTGGTCGGCGGCCCGAAGACCATGCACGCGCAGGTCACGCACCTGACCGACGCGGCCCGCAAACCCAACATCACCGTCCAGGTGATCCCGTTCGAGGCCGGCGCGCACCCGGGCATGCCCGGCTCGTTCGTCCACATGGACTTCAAGGACCCGCTCAACCCCGAACTGGTCTACATCGACACCATGGCCGGCGACCTCTTCCTCGAAGCCGACGCCGACCTGCGGCGCTACCGGTCGATGTTCGACCACCTCCGCGCCACCGCGCTCAGCGCCACCGACACCAGCAACCTCCTCGCTTCCACCGCCGCAAGCATGAAGGGAGGTTAGACCATGGCAAACGAGACAGACATCCCCGCGCCTGCCTGGTTCAAGAGCAGCAAGTCATCCGCCAACGGCCAGTGCACCATGTGCGCCCGGCTACCCGGCGGCGGCATGGCCGTCAAGGACTCCAAACACCCCGCCAGCCCAGTACTGCTGTTCACCGCAGCCCAATGGCGGGCATTCACCCAGGACATCAAACGCGATGACCTTAACTGACCCCACCCTCACCCCCACCCCGCCACCGCGCAGCCGAAGGCCGTCTTCCGCCAAAGAAGACGGCCTTCCCCGTCCTGGCCCGCCGGCCGCAGACCGCCACCGCCACCGGCGGCAGCGATGACAGTCCCCTTACACCCGCCACGCGACCCCAGCCGCGCACCCGAAAACGCGCCACAATCGTCACGACCCGTGTCGTTCCAGGCACGCGGGGCATCTGAAGCCTAGTGTGACTGCGGGGAAAGATGAGCATGGCCGCGGGACCGTTCCGCAGCACCAGCCGTTCCCGGTGCCCGCCGCAAGGAAGACCGGGTGCCCGGTGCCGCTCTGGCCGGTTCTTTACCCACCTGCCGGGCGCGGGTCCCCCGCCGGGCAAGGCCGGGGGGCCAGGCCGGACCCATAGGGCCGGGCAAGGGCGGCCCGGCCTCGCGCACGAGCGTACGGCCCCCCGGCCATGCCCGGCCCCGCACCAGCCAGGACACCGGCCAAACAACCGCCCGCCGCTCCCGCCCCGCCCATATCTGACCGCCGCGCAAATGCGCGCAGGAAAAGGAATTGGCCGCCCGCGCCGGGAAAAGGAAAAGGCCAGGAAAAACACGGAAGTAATTAACCCGGAATTGCCGCCGGGCTGCAGATTATCAGCTACAATTTAAGGGAGGGGGAAAGGCCGGATCAAGATCAGGATAGCCACCGGGAAACGCGCAAAGGGAAACCGGCGCGCCCGGGTGATCACGGAGGTACCGCAATGGTCACGCCCGCACACACACCCATGACGCCAGCCGCCAGCGCGGGAACCCCCGCCCCGGCCGAGCCGGTCCCGGTCGCATTCGTCGGCCGGACCTCCACCCTCGCGTTGCAGGACCCCCGCGCGTCCCTGAACCGGCAGCTCCGCGCCGCCCGCCAATGGCTCCCGCCTGGGTGGTTCCTCGCTGCCGTGTACTGGGACATCGAGTCCGGCGGCATCGACCTGGAACACCGCAGCCAGGGCGACGCCTACAAGGAATTCGCCGACACGGACCTGCCCCGCGACGGCGGCATGGCCGACCTGCTCCGCGAAGCCGCCTCCCCGGCCCCGAAATTCGCCGCCGTCATCTGCGAGGACATCGAGCGGTCCGGCCGCGACATGTTCAACGCCCTCAAACTCGAAAAGGAACTCTCCCGCCAGGGAATACCGCTATTCGCTACCGATGAGCCCGCCGACATTGAAGGTGTCAACGCCACCACGGTACTGGTACGCCGGGTCAAGCAGGGAGTGGCGGAATGGTACCGGCTGCAATTGAAGGAAAAGATCTGGAAAGGACTGGTCGAGCATTGCCTGGACGGCTGGAACATCGGCACCCCGGCCTACGGGTACGCCGCTGAGCGGATCCCGCACCCCGTCCCGTTTAAGGCCGCCCAGGGCCGTACCAAATCCCGGCTGATCCTGGACCCCGTGCGCGCCCCGGTCATCGCCCGCATGTACACGTGGCGGACCGTGGACAAGCTCGGCTGCCCGGCCATCGCCGCCCGGCTCAACGCCGACCCGGACACCTACCCCCGCCCAACCCGGGCACCGGGTGGACCGCCCAGAACGTCCGGGTCATGCTCGCCAACCCCAAGTACACCGGGCACATGGTCTACGGCCGCCATCGCACCCGCAACGGCCGCCGCACCCCGGTCCCGCCGGACCAGTGGCTCTGGTCACCCGCCCCGGTGCACCCGCCCATTGTGGACTGGGCCACCTGGGACGCCGCCCAGGACATCGCCGCCGGACACGGCACCAGCCGCGACGGAGACGACCTCAACACCCACCCGGCCACGCTGCGGTTCTACCCCTACCGGTCCCGCATCCGCTGCCGCGACTGCCGCCGCCGCATGACCGGCACCACCTACGGCAACCCCGGCGCGCAATCCACCTACTACCGGTGCCCCCACAACCCCGCCACCCCCAAGCACGCCGCCACTTGCCCCGACCACCCCCGCACCGTCCAGGCCCCCGAACTCCTCCTCGACCAGATCATCGGACAGTTCTTCGCCGACCGCATCTTCGGACCCGGCCGCGCCGCCCTGCTCGCCGCCCAGCTCCCCGCCACCGACGCCGACGCCATCGCCCAGCGCGACGCCCAGGCCGCCGCCCTCAAAGCCCGGATCAGGCGGATCGAGACCGCGCAGAACTCTCAGATCCTCGAACTAGAGCAGCTCCCCGCCGACCCGGCCGCCGCCGCCGCCGCCGCCATGCGCGCCCGCATCCGCGCCCGCTTCGCCGATCTCCACCACGAACGCGAGCAGATCGAAACCCAGCTTCAGGCCCTGGCCAAGACCACCCCCGCCGCCGCCGACCCCGCCCTGCTGGACCAGCTCCCGCTCGCCGGGGACATCCTGCCCGGCCTGCCCCCCGCCCTCAAAGCCCGCCTGTTCGCCGCGTTCGACCTGGAAATCCTGTGGCACAAGCCCGGCAGCCAGGCCACCGTGTTCGCCGAGGTCACCGAGAACACCCTCCAGGCCATCCCCGGCATCACCGACCCCAGCCAGGACGGCTACCACGACACCGACAACACCGGCACCCACGCTGACCAGCCCGAACCCATGTGGGATCTGGGCAACACCCCTAGAGTGGGTAGAGTGCCACATTCATGCCTATTGCCGGGGCGGGGTACAGAGGCATGTGTGGCTTCTGCGAGACCTGGGACGCAAGGGGACAGCAAGGGAGCGGCAAGGGGACAAGAGCTCGGCCGCTGGCCCAGAGCCGCGGATCCTTCGTCAGTTTCGGCCGCTAGGATGACCGAAACTGACGGACGGTCTTGTGCCGCCCGGCCGCCCGCGGGATTAGCGAAGGCTTAACCCCTGTTGCGCAATGCCCGGCCAGGCCGAATGATGCATTACATGCAGGTCCCGTCGCAGGTCGAGTACGAGCGGGCGACCAGCGTGGAGCATGCGCTGTCGCTGCTGAGCAGGCCGGACACCCGCGTCGTCGCGGGTGGCCACAGCCTCATCCCGATGATGAAGCTGCGGCTGGCCCAGCCCGAGATGCTCG
>JBKQQQ010000248.1:0-3012 GCA_052144275.1 Streptosporangiaceae bacterium | reverse complement strand
TTCTGCCGACGGCACGCCTGCCAGCGGGTCTCACGCTGCGTGACGTCATCTGAAAGGGCCGCCCAGGCCGCATGCACGGCTGGTCTAGACCAATCAGGCCAAAGTTGACAAGCCCTGAATGACTAGGGCCGGACTGACGAACAAACGTGGAGCAACCACGGGCTGGAAATGGCCTTCACGAGGGGAACCGAAATAGGTATAACTCCAGGTCAGAACGGGTGCGCCGCCAGGGACTCGAACCCCGAACCCGCAGATTAAGAGTCTGCTGCTCTGCCAGTTGAGCTAGCGGCGCATTCAAAACGCTGTGATCGTAGCAGCAATCGGCGGGGCATGGCCAATTGCGGCCCCCATCACGCGTGGCGGCCGCCGAGCCCCGGCGCCCGCGCCAGTGACCGAGCAAGGGAAAGGGTGAGAAAGACCTAGGACGTTCGGAAGAAAAGATCGAACAGAGCAATATTCCGAACGGCCTATGGTAGCTGTGGAAAAGACAGGTACGCGCTCGTCGTGGTATCGCAACTACGGTGCGCGATGAACCGAGTGCGGATTGTCCACGTAGGAAGACGTAAAGAGACGCAGGCATAGCGGGGTATATCCGGGTGACGCTGTCATGACCAGCCGTAACGTTGTAAAGTCGGCATCCATGCCCGAACCGTCCCAGCCCTCGCAGGTTGCCGCGAACGGCGCGGCCGAGTCGGGGGCGCGGCTGGGCTGGCTCGACGTGCTCCGCGGCCTGGCGGCGCTCGCGGTGGTCTTCGACCACCTCGGCTACTACGTGCTCCAGCACGTTCGGGCGGTCATCTATCACTATTTCGACGCGGGCAACTACGGCGTCTTCGTCTTCTTCATCATCAGCGGCTACATCGTGCCGGCCTCGCTGGAGCGCAAGGGCAGCGTGCGGACGTTCTGGGTGAGCCGCGTGTTCCGGCTGTATCCCCTGTACCTGCTGGCCGTGGGCATCGCGGTGGCGCTCTACCTGGTGCACTTCGGGTCACTGCGCGGGGAGGGCTCGGATCCCGAGACGTCGATCCTGTCCCAGCTGCTGATGATGTCGAACGTGCTGGTCGGGCAGAACCTGCCCAACGTGGTCTGGTCGCTGTCCTATGAGATGGTCTTCTACCTGCTGCTCACCGCCTTGTTCATCGCCCGGGTGCACAAGCGCAGCGCCTGGTACGCGCTGGCCTTCGCCGCCGCCGCCGTCGCGATCGGCGGCGTGCTGCCGCAGGCCTACTTCACGCACAACGTGGCCACGCCCCGCCTGATCGCGCTCACGGCGGACCTGGCCGTGCTGGCCGGGCTGGCCCTCGCGGTCGTGCTGCGCGGCATGTCGCGGCTGCTCGGCGCGGCTATCGCCGCGGTGGTGGCGGTGGCGCTGCTCGCCTTCAACGGCAGCTGGCTCTGGCCGTGGGAAACGCTGTCGATCCTGGCCCTGATGTTCACCGGGACGGTGTTCTACCGGGCCGAGCAGGGCCAGTACTCATGGCGCAAGGCCATCGTGGTGGGGACGGCCGTGCTGGGGCTCGCCATCACCGCCGGCCTGTGGCACAGCCACGCCTGGGGCATGGGCGCGTACGCCGAACTGCTCTGGGAGCGCCGCTGGTTCTCCGCGTTGTTCCTGGCCGGCCTGACGTTCGCGGCCGGGCTGGCGTTGCGGCACGTCCGGTGGCCGCGGGTGCTGACCTGGCTCGGCCTGATCAGCTACTCCGTCTACCTGCTGCATCCGCTGGTCATCGAGGTCTACCACCACTTTTCCTGGACCCGCCAGCACCACCCCTTCCCGCTGCAGGTATTGCTGTTTGCGGGGGTCCTGGCTGTCGTGATCGCGCTCAGCTCGCTGACGTACCTGTTCGTCGAGCGGCCGATGCAGAACGTCGGCCGGCGGGTAGGCCGCTGGCTGGACGTCAAGCTCGGCCACGACCGGGTACCGGCCATGCCTCCGCTACCCGTGCAGCCGGCTATGGCGGGCCGGGGTCGCCCGGCCACGGAGTAGCCCGTCCCTCCGCCCGGCCGGATGCGGCATGCTGGTGGTATGGCTCCATCGTCGGCGGCTGAGCTGCCGTCCCCGCGCGAACCCGGCGCGCCCTACCGGGTCTGCCTGGTCTGCCTGGGCAACATCTGCCGGTCGCCAATGGCCGAGACCGTGCTGCGCGCCGAGCTGGCCGCCGCCGGCCTGGACGGCGCCGTCGTCGTGGACAGCGCCGGCAGCGGGGACTGGCACGTCGGCGACGCGATGGATCCGGGCGCCCGGGCCGCGCTGGCCAGCCGCGGCTTCGACGGCTCGGCTCACCGGGCCCGCCAGTTCCAGCCGTCCTGGCTGGCCCGGCGTGACCTGATCCTCGCCATGGACGCGCGCAACCTGGCGGACCTGCGGCGGATGGCCCGGAGCCAGGGCGACGACCGGATCCGGTTGTTCGGCGAGGTGGGCGGGCTGACCGAGGTCGGCGGCGACATTCCGGATCCTTGGGGCGGCGGCGCGGACGAGTTCGGCCACGTGCTCGACCTGCTCAGCACCGCCGCGCCGGTCATCGCCGGCCAGTTGGCGCGGCTGCTCGAGCTCGATGGCCGCCCCGCGGGCGGCTCTGCGGGCGGCTCCGAGGCCGGGCGCCGCGGCGCCCCGTGACCTCGTTCACCTCCGCCGCGCGCCAGGTCGCCCGGCAGACCGGCCTGGCCGTCCGCGAGGCGCGCGTTGTCGGCTCCCAGCACGGCTACCAGCACCTCTTGATCACCCTGGCCGGCGGGCGGCGCGCGTTCGCCAAGATGGCCGCCGCCAGCCCGGCCACGGTGGGCAGCCTGGCCACGGGGGCCAGCCCGGCCACGGGGGTGCCGGATGAGATGGCCGCCGCGTTCGCGGCCGAGGCGAGCAGCCTGCGCTGGCTGGCCGAAGCGGACGCCGTCCCGGTGCCCGAGGTGCTGGCCGTCACCGAGACCGCGCTCGTCATCTCGATGATCCCGCCGGGGCACGCGACGCCATCGGCGGCATTCCGGTTCGGCACCGAACTCGCCCGGCTGCACGCG